>JBHHXU010000182.1:0-4246 GCA_046757185.1 Thermodesulfobacteriota bacterium | reverse complement strand
GGAGGGTAAGAGTATGGCTATCAAGATTACCGAAGAGTGTATTGCCTGTGGCGCCTGTCTCCCGGAGTGCCCCAATGAGGCTATCTTTGAATCGCTTGATGATCTTACGGAAGCTGGGCACCGGGTCTCAGAGGGTGACGGCAGTCAGGGTGCAGAGGCGGAGGCCGGTGACGGCACCTATGTCATAGCCGTTGATCGATGCACCGAGTGTGCGGGACACTTCGATGAGCCCCAGTGCGCAAGCGTCTGCCCCGTGGACGACTGTTGCGTTCCCGACCCAACCTGTCCAGAGAGCACCGAAGTCCTCCTTGAAAAGGCCCGCAACCTGAACCCAGGCAAGGATATCGATGACAGCAAGGTCTGGGACGGCGTGAGAAATTAAAATTTCTTTTTGAAGGAATTGAGAAGAGGGACCTTCAGCGGTCCCTCTTTTTTTTGAATCATGCCATTACCGGAACATCGTACCCGTAACACCACCGTGCCCTTTCATGGCAGCACATTTATTACATCATTAATTCCTTGAGTTTTATCTTGTAATGCCTTAATTTATCTTTACAATATTTATGGTTTTATCTCTGTCGTTACCGTTTCGAGGAGAAAAAGAGGCTCATGATAGAAATCCTTCTGATAGTCGTCATCGCACTCTCCGTCATTGCCGTCGTCCTCATCTCGCTCCTTCTCAGGCGGACATCGGAGAGGAGACTCATCGAAACCGAAAGGCTCCTCGCCTCCCTGGAGAAAGGTATCGAGCGCTCTGAGCGTCTCGTCTCCGATGAGATGGCCAGAGGAAGGGAGGAGAACTCTTTACAGACACAGGGGACACGAGAGGAGCTCAGCAGAACCGTTACATCATTCGGCGACTCCCTCCTCTCCCGGATGACCGAGATAGCCACACTTCAGAAGAACCAGCTCGACACCTTCTCAAACCAGCTTGCAACACTCTCCAGGACAAGCGACGAGCGGCTGGAGAGGATGAGAGAGACCGTCGAGGGGCGACTGAGGAGCCTCCAGGAGGAGAACAGCGGGAAGCTCGACCAGATGAGGGCGGTCGTTGATGAGAAGCTCCACGCCACCCTCGAAAAGCGGCTGGGTGAATCGTTCAAGCTGGTGAGTGAGCGACTTGAGCAGGTCTACAGGGGGCTTGGGGAGATGCAGTCCCTCGCATCGGGCGTCGGCGACCTGAAAAAGATACTGACCAATGTCAAGACGAGGGGTACCTGGGGTGAAGTCCAGCTCGGCTCTCTCCTGGAGCAGATACTCACCGTCGACCAGTACGCCAAAAACGTTGCCACCAGAGTGGGGAGCAGCGAGAGGGTTGAGTATGCCGTACGATTGCCGGGAAGAGGCGGGGGGGACGGGGAGACGGTCTGGCTCCCCATCGATGCTAAGTTTCCCCAGGAGGATTACCAGCGCCTCCTCGATGCCCGGGAGGAGGGCGATGCGGCGAGAGCCGATGAGGCGGCACGTCTCCTCGTGGGGCGGATTAAGACGGAGGCAAAGAACATCCGGGAGAAGTACCTGGAACCTCCCCACACCACCGACTTCGCCATCATGTTCCTCCCCATCGAGGGGCTCTTTGCGGAGGTCCTCAGGAGGCCGGGGCTCTGCGACACCATCCAGCGGGAGCAGAGGGTCACCATCACCGGTCCGACCACCCTTGCCGCTCTCCTGAACGCCCTCCAGATGGGCTTCAGGACTCTCGCTATCGAAAAGCGGTCGAGCGAGGTATGGACACTCCTTGGGACAGTAAAGACGGAGTTCGGGAAATTCGGCGACATCCTCGACAAGACACAGAAGAAGCTCCAGGAGGCAAGCAACACCATCGAAGACGCCGCCCGGAAGTCGCGCACCATCGAGAGGAAATTGAAGGACGTGCAGGAACTCCCCTCATTGGAGGCCGATAAGCTATCGTCTGATACAGAACAGTAGAATCACTTTATCCCTCATCTTCTTGCCATAACACGGGGCTTCAGCCTTACCACCCCATGAAGCATAGCGAGAAATACCGTGCCGTAGGAGAGATAATAGTGTACACCGATGGCAACGTCACGCACCGCATCGCTTACTGCTACAATCGCCGGCATACCGAAAAGGCCGAACATCGATATCGGGGCGCCAGCCGATGTTGATATGAAGTAGCCGGAGACGGTAATCACCGCCATCAGGAGGTAAAAGGTGATGTGGGTGTATTTTCTGTTTAACGGTTTTTCCGGTGAAGATGATCGTTCCACCCCGGCATAGAGTGTCCACCCCCCCTTGGCGAGGACCAGGAGGAGGACAACCATGCCGAACGACTTGTGCAGCATCAGCGAGTCGTGGTACCACCGGTCGTAGAAGGTGAGGCCGACCATGTACCAGCCGAGACAGACGAGACCGACGCAGAGGATGGCCATCACCCAGCAGTATATCTCCTTCGCAATCCTGCGATACCGCATGGTAAGCCTACGACCCGTTCATTATCACACAGCGGAAGTAAGTCCGGTCAATGGGGTTACCTGCCCTCCCCCTATTTCCTTATCCCCTCGATGCCGAGATCAAATTCCATCGTCTCGCTTGCCGGACCGAGATCGTAGTCTATGCCGAAGTCTCTTCTTGTAAGTGTTACTGTACCGATAAAACCTGCCCTGTACCCCTTCCACGGGTCTTTGCCCTCACCTATCTTTTTCACCTTAATCTTTATCGGCTTACTCACGCCATGGAGCGTGAGCACCCCCTCCATCACCCCCTCTTCGGCGCTGCCTCTATATTTGGTGCTCTTAAAGGTCGCCGTCGGGTACTTCTTGATATCGAGGAAGTCCTTGCTGCGGAGGTGCTTGTCCCTTTCTGCGTGATTGCTATCCACGCTGTACGTGTCTATTGCAACAGAGATCCTGCTCAACTCCGGTTTTGCCGGATCATGGCTGAACTCACCGGAAAGGGCATTGAAGCGGCCATAGAGCCAACTGTATCCGAGATGCTTTATCCTGAACTCTACAAAAGAGTGTGCAGGATCGATTTTGTATTCCGCCGCGGATACAGGCGCCCCCCCGGCTACTATTGCCGCCGCTACCATAATAAAAAGTGTCCATACTGCAAAAAGCCTCGCTTTCATAATCCACCTCCTTAATTATGTCGCACAGAAACGACCAGCGAATACATCATCTGCCACTTTTATGTTATTCTGTCATAAACGACCATAACTGCGTCTGTAAGCGCCACTACATAGTTTTAACTATATATCAAAAGTAGTTATACAACACAACCACTTCTTACGGAATTATGAGCAGAGTTGCCACCATTCCGATCCATAAATTTTCAGGCAATGGGGGGATACGCGATGCAATGACATAATGGGTACAATCGGGACTGATGAATTATTACCGACAATTGAACTCACCTTCCGCTTTAGTGATACGGTTGTGAAAAGGAAGGTACTCCGGCTTGCAGGCGGTAAAAACAGCGGTTGAGTTCTCAGGTAATCTGTCAGGATTTTAAAAGTCCCCTTCCATCATTGTGCCTATCACTCCTCACCAGACCACTGAGGAGGGCGTTTTTCAAGAAAAGCATCGATCCCCTCCTCTGCGTCACGAGTCATCATGTTTTCCACCATCACCCGGCTACAGTAGTCGTAGGCGCTCTCCAGCCCCTTCTCTATCTGCTCATAAAAGGTCCTCTTTCCGACCTGAACCGTGAGAGGCGATTTTGATGCGATCCGCGCTGCCAGGTCAGTCGCGACCTTGTCGAGCTTTTCAAGAGGGACCACGCGATTTACGAGCCCGATCTCATACGCCCGCCGGGCAGAAATAAAGTCGCCCGTCAGGAGCATCTCCATGACATGTTTCTTCGTGAGACTACGGGACAGGGCAACCATGGGGGTCGAACAGAACAGACCGATGTTGACGCCGGGGGTCGCAAAACGCGCCCCCTCCTCGGCGACCGCCAGATCACAGGTCGCGACGAGCTGACACCCGGCGGCGGTGGCGACCCCGTGGACTCTGGCAATGACCGGTTGAGGCAGGCGGGTGATTGACAGCATCAGCGCCGAACAGCTCCGGAAGGTCTTCTCATAAAAGGCCCTGTCAGGATTGCCGCGAAGCTCCTTAAGGTCGTGACCCGCACAGAACCCCTTCCCTGAACCTGAGAGAATCACCACCCTTACCGAAGCGTCGTTCTCGACGGATTCAAACTCCGTCGTCAGTGCCTCGATGCACCGTATGGATAAGGCGTTGTACGCCTCCGGCCCATTGATGGTGAGGCGACAGATGCC
>JBHHXU010000181.1:0-4257 GCA_046757185.1 Thermodesulfobacteriota bacterium | reverse complement strand
TGAATAACCGCATCTACCTGATGGATATAAATGATGCAGCTCCTGAAAAGCTGATAGAGCAGCTTAATAAACTGGCAACAAAGGAGCATTACACCAAGATATTTGCCAAGGTTCCCTCATCTTGTGCAGAATATTTTCTTAAAGCTGATTATCGTAAAGAAGCTTCGGTGCCGCGTTTCTACGGCCGTGAGGGTAGCGCCGTCTTTTTATCGCGCTATCTGGATAAAAGCCGTGGGATATGCTCAAACGCACATGCTCTTAATGAGCTCCTCGACTTTGCCATCAGTAAAGGTAAAAAAAAGCCGGATAGCGTCTTTCAGATGGGAACAGTTCGCCGCTGTACCGAAGAGGATAGCAAAACAATGGCTTCTCTCTATAACAGTGTATTTCTCACCTACCCCTTCCCCATATTTGACTCCGAATATCTCCGCAAGACCATGAAGTCTCATATTATTTATTTTGGCATTGAAGTTTCAGAGAAACTGGTGGCCCTGGCATCGGCAGATATAAATGACAAGTACGGCAATGTTGAGTTTACGGATTTCGCGACCATGAGCCGGTGGCGCGGCAAGGGCTTTGCCGCCCACCTTTTGAGAGTGATGGAGGCTGAAGTAAAGAAGCTCAAGATCACGACGGCGTACACGATAACACGTGCAGCCTCGCCTGGGATCAACTCGATTTTTGCCGGTAACGGATATACCTATAGTGGCACTCTGATGAATAATACCAATATTTACGGCCGGATAGAAAGCATGAATGTCTGGTACAAGCATCTTTAGCGTATCGAGCAGTAAGAAGCCAAAACAGTCCTTTTCAATTTATCCCCCTAAAAGGAGTAACATGTTTTCAAAAAGAGACTATTTGGGTACTACAGAATTTAGAAGTAAATACTGGCAGGAGGAATTAACAAAGAATGTAACGACGGTCGATGAACTTGCCAGTTACCTTCCTCTCTCCGATGAAGAGATAAACAAGCTCAATAGGGTGGTAAAGAAACATCCCATGAGTATCCCCCGCTACTATCTGTCTCTCATTGACCCGGACGATCCTGCCGACCCTATAAGAAGACTGGCGATACCCGATGTGGAAGAGCTGGTAGTTGATGGCTCTATGGGAGGGACCACGACGGATCCTTACGGGGACGACAAGCACGACAAGGGCAACGGTATTTTGCACAAATATCCCTACTCGGTCCTCGTTGTAGCAACCGACTACTGTTCGATGTATTGCAGGCATTGCTTCAGAAAGCGCATGGTCGGCCTCCCCAACAATCAGACACTTGAGAACTTCCAGAATGCCGCAAAATATATCGCCGACCACAAAGAGGTTACCAATGTGATAATCTCTGGCGGTGATCCGTTAATGCTTCCCACATTCGTCTTAAAGGATATGCTGGACACACTGCGTAATATTGACCATATTAATTATATCAGGATAGGTACAAGAACGCCCGTGGTGTTTCCGATGCGCCTCCTGGATGATGAGCTCTTATCGTGCCTCAAGGAGGTTAACAGAGAGAAGACGCTCTACGTCCCCACGCACTTTAATCATTATAAGGAAATTACCCCGGTATCCAAGGATGCCGTCATGGCTCTGCGAGAGGCCGGGATTACCGTCAATAACCAGGCAGTTTTACTCAGGGGTGTAAATGACACTCCTGACGACCTCGAGAAGCTGATGAACGGCCTCGTCAGAATCGGTGTTAATCCCTATTACCTCTACCAGTGCATGCCCGTCTCCCGTGTAAGACACCACTTTCAGGTACCTCTGAAGGAGGGTATACGTATTGTAAACATCGCAAAGAGCCGCCTTGACGGTTACGCAAAAAGGTTCAAGTTCATCATGGGCCACGACACAGGCAAGATCGAGATATGCGGCAGCTATGGGAATAAGCTCATAATGAACCAGATACACTCACGAGCTGAACATAGCGAGGAGGTTTCGAGAATGTTGGTACGCGAGCTTACCGATAATGGCGGCTGGCTCGACGACTTGCCCGAACATGGTTTTGACCTCTAATTCCCCCGGTAGACCAGATCAGTGCCGTGTCGTGACACTGACGGTAGCTCAAAGAATATGGTTAAGAGAAAAATCATGGAACCCCCCGTTTCTACCGGTGAACGGGTAGGAAGAGGACAAGTTAAAATTGACACCATCAAGACATGAAACCATCAAGACATTTGATATGATTCGGCAGATGACAATGAATAGTTATGTTCGTTGGGATGACTCTCAACTCAGACTCAATAGAGCTAAACCGAAATATGGCGGTACTATAGAAATAGAATTTACTGAAATTAATTCTAATTAGAACGATAAGGGGGTGTCACATGGAAAAAATAGATGATGCAATATTCACTGGTGCATCGGGAACCAAATATAGTTTTGAAATACACCACTTAGGTGCACAGTTTATTAACGTTGGAGCAGTATATGTATTTACTAAACGAGCCAAGAGGGCTGGTAAGTTAAGATACACATTCCTGTACATCGGTGAAACTGGTGAATTGGCTGATAGAGTTTCAACCCACGAAAAATGGCCCTGTGCTATACAACATGATGTAAATTGTATTTGCGTACATCGTGAGGATAATGAAAGTTCTCGCCGAGAGATAGAAACAGACTTACGACAAGCTAACCATACCCCGTGCAATGATCAATAAGTTTCTTGTTTGTCTGGTCTGGAATTGCTCCAGCCTGTAAATATGCATTAAGTGTATTTACACTATAAAGAACCTCGAAAGTACCGTGCGAGGTATTTTCTGTTTACTAACCACCGTAGTTGCAATCTGGTGATTTTTTTATATCTTTTGGTAATGCATTTTTTAACTTCCTGAGTTGAGATTTCATTATGGCTACCTTGATAATGGCAGAAGGCTTGCCAGCTCTGCCTACGCCGCAGACGACCACGATGAAGCAGGCATGAAGCGGTATGAAGACCGCCTTGCAAAGAAGTATCGCGATGATGAGGAGTTCTGGGAAGTGGTGCACGAACTCTTTGCCGGCTTTACTACCTTCCTGATACTCGTCAACATCGCCGGGGCCGTCTTCACATCCGTAATCGAAAAGGATGACCTCATCCTATAGATGATTGCCGGCAAAAAGAGGTCAGTTCATCGTTATGACTCTAAAACAATCACATAGGACCACTCACCATATTCTTGCTCTCCTAGTCACTACCTTTCTCCTCCTGGGCTCTGTCTCGAGCACACATGCTGATGGGTCCGACACCTTCAAGGTGGCGCTTACCGGAAAGTACCCACCTTTCAGCATGTACGACAACCGAGGAGAGCTTGCTGGTTTTGATGTCGACGTTTCACGCGAGGTAGCCAGAAGACTCAACCGTGATCTCGTCCTCATACCGACCGAATGGGACGGTATTCTCTCAGGTCTATTGTCAGGAAAGTACGACGCCATTATCGGTTCCATGGCCATTACAAAAGAGCGGAGCCGGATGGTCGACTTTTCAGCCCCTTATTACGAGTCCGGGGCACAGCTCTTCGTTCATCGGAATCTCTCCGGCAGGATAGGTAGCATACACGAATGTTTAGGCGAACGGATCGGCGTAGTGCTTGGTGAGACCTATGAACATTACCTAAGAAAGAACTACCCGGGAATCGAGACCGTGACGTACAAATCCACTGTCGACATCTTCCGGGATGTCATGGACGGGCGTCTCGCGGGGTTTGTAAGCGACAGGCTACTCGGCGCCTACCAGATAAAGCATGAGAGCCTGCCCTTCATTACGGCTGGTCCCCTCCTTTACAGGGAGAGGATGGGAATCCCTGTTGTAAAAGACCGTCCAGATCTTCTCGGAAAGATAAACCGGGCGCTTGGAGAAATGAAGGAGGATGGGACGCTGGAAGGTATTCACGACAGGTGGTTCGGCCTCGGTAAAAGCGTGTCCGGCACGGCTGAAGGCGAAGTGGCAATGGAGGCTGCTACCGTTGCAAGGCTCCTGGGCTACGGCTTTGCCGTCACGCTTGTCATTGCCGTGATCTCGATTATTCTGGGCTTCATACTTGCCGTGCCCGAGGGGCTTATCCTCAACAGCTCGACCGTGCCCGGAAGGTGGCTACTCAGGGCCTTCAATGACTTCATCCGCGGAACGCCGGTACTCATCCAGCTCTTCTTCGTCTATTTTGGCCTAACGGCCTGGATATCGATAAGGTTCAATATCGAGATATCCTCGTACTCGGCAGCTGTATTTACTCTCTCTATAAACGCCTCGGCATATATGGCAGAGGTCGTGCGCTC
>JBHHXU010000180.1:0-4291 GCA_046757185.1 Thermodesulfobacteriota bacterium | reverse complement strand
GAAGGGTAGGTTCACCAAAATCAAGATAGCACTCCTTAAAGAGTTGAGGGAACTATCATCGATCCTAACATTCATCACCCTTCCTATCCACTCCTCTCTCCCTGAAAAATTCACCACTCTGTTACAGACGGTGCGGCCTGTAATACAACCATCACCGACCTTGGCCTTCCCCTCTACAAGCACCTCGACCTCCCTACCGATCATATCCCTGTTCTTCCTGAGCGTTATCCCCTTCTGCATCTCCTGAATCCTCCGCAGTCTCTCCGACTTCACCTCACCCCGCACATGGTCGTTAAAGGAGGCCGCCTTTGTCATCGGACGGGGAGAGTATTTAAAGGAGAAGAGGTTATCGTACTCAACCGTCTCCAAGAGGTTGACGGTATCGTTGTAATCGGCGTCCGTCTCACCGGGGAAACCGACAATAATGTCCGTTGTGATTGCGATATCGGGATTGAAATCCCTCAGCAAACTGATTTTTTCAAGATACTCCTCCCTCGTGTACTCCCTCTCCATCCTCTTCAAAACGGCATTGGCGCCTGACTGGACGGGGAGGTGGAGATGGTTGCACAGCTTCTTCTCCTGTGCGAAGAGCATGATAAGTTCCTCCGAAAGGTCCTTGGGGTGGGAGGTGGTGAAACGAACCCTTTCAATCCCGTCAATATTACAGACCATCCTCACCAGAGTGGGGAAGGAGATGTCACTTCCATCAACTCTATAGGAGTTTACGTTCTGCCCGATCAGGGTTATCTCCTTCACCCCTGATGCTGCAAGCTGCTTCACCTCCGCAACGATATCCTCACACCTTCTGCTGACCTCCCTCCCCCTCACATAGGGGACAATACAGTAGGAGCAGAAGTTATTGCACCCCCTCATGATGGTGACAAAAGCCTTGACGGGAGATTCCCGATAGGGAGTCACCGCAAATTCATCAAGGTCGAGGGTGTCGGTAAGGTCCGTCGCCTCCACCTGATCCCCTGTGCTCTCAACACTTCGAATGAGCTCCGTGAGACGGTGGACACTGCCGGTGCCAAAGACGATATCGAGGTAGTCGAGCCGTTTCAGGAGCCTCTTCCCCTGCTGCTGTGCAACACACCCGCCAACGCCGATGATAGTATCAGGTCTCCTCCCCTTCAATCCCTTGAACCTGCCAAGGGCGCTGTAGACCTTGTGCTCGGCCTTTTCTCTAATACTGCACGTGTTCAAAAGGATGAGGTCGGCTCTCTCCGGGTCGTTGGTGGTCCTGTAGTTCATTTGTGCGAGCTGCCCGAGAATCCTCTCTGAATCGTTCTCATTCATCTGGCAACCGTAGGTCTCCAAATATATGTACCTCTCCTTTTGCCCCACCGAATCCATGAGACTATTCTAATGTTTTTACGGAGTGACTGCAAGCTATTTCCTGTGTGACATTACCTCCTTGCGCGACGGTTTTACTATCCATGGACCCTCTATATCGAACCGCTGAGTCAGTTCTTGAGCATGCCTCTTCGCTTCATCCTCCGTTGTATAGAAACCAACCCTTAATCGATGCCAGTGAACGCCCCTGAAGTCAAACTCCACCATATAGGCATTGTATCCCGCCGACCTGAGAGTTCGTGCAATGCTCTCCGCCTGCTCCTTTGACACATATGAAGCAACATGAATCGCCCACAGTCTCTCGGGCTCCTTCACCTCCAATGCCACCCGCTTCTCTTCCTTCTTCCTTGCCGGAACGGGAGAAGGTTTACGGGGTTTCTCTTTAGGCGTCGCCTTGCGGGGCGTTTTCACAACGGGTTTTTTCTCCACCATCTTCTTGGGAGGTGGCGCTTTCTCCGCCTTTCCCGCCTGAGGCGCCTTTGTCACTTTCCTCTTTACCCCTTCCGCCGGAGGTTTAATCTTCACCCTCTTGATGATACGCTCAGCATCAGACGGCTGTTGCGCCGCGACACGCCCCGCCGGCAGACAACATATCAGTATAAATACAACGGTGAGTATTACCACTGCCCCTTTTGCACATCCCATTGAAGTACTCAATGCGCTACCTCCTTAAGCTGTTTTACAATCCGCGGTGTTATAAAAATGAGAAGCTCTTCGTCATCCTCCGATGTACTCCTGCTCTTAAAAAGCCATCCCAGGAGGGGAATCTTTGCTAATAAGGGAACCCCCCTGTCCGTGGAAGCCGTTGTCGTCTTGTAGAGACCGGCAATAACCGTTGTCTCGCCGTCACCAACAAGGACAAAGGTCGAGGCAGTCTTGTCTGTTACACCGGGTATACCGTCGACAACCTTTCCGAAGTCTGCCTCACTCGTCTCGGCGGTTATATCAAGGAGGATAAAACCGTCGGTGGTAATCTGCGGGGTTACTTTCAGGTCTATTCCGGTGGTAATCTCCTCGATCCCACTGGTTGAACTCGTTGCGGTTGTCGTCGTCTCCGTTCCAGACGTGGTCTCTGTCTTCACACGAAAGGTAACACCGCTGTGTAACTTTGCCGGTCTGTTGTTTAACGTGGTGATCTTCGGCCGGGAGATTATTCTGGCCTTGCCGTCCTGCTCCGCCGCACTCAGCTCTATGTCAAGCACAAGGTTATTCGCAAGACTCCCCACGACGAGCCCAAGCCCGCTGGTGGCGGCGATAACCGGCATATTTATTGCGAAGTTTCTCCCCCCGCTACTCTGAACCCCTATGGCCTGGGAACCGTTAATCTGATTACTCCCCCCTGCGGAGGTATAGCTGCCGCCCCACTGTATACCGAGTTCCCGTGAAAAGGAGGTGTTTGCCTCAACGATTCGTGCCTCAATAACAACTTGCGCGGTCTGGCGATCGAGTTCGCTCAGGAGGCTCCTGATTTCCGCGACCTTATTTCTTCTCTCCGTTATGATAACAGTATTTGTCCTCTCGTCTGCAATAACGCGTCCCCCCTCGCTTAGCACCTCCTTTAATGGTGTAGCAATATCCGCCACCTCCGCGTAGTTGAGTTTGATAATCTCCATCTCCAGTTCATCTTCGGGTTTTGGAATATCCCCCTCCTTCCCCACCCATATGACACCGTTCTCAATGACATAGGTGTAACCGTACGCCTTCAACATGAGGCCCAACCCGTCCCGGAGAGCAATGTCCTTAAAGGTAAAGGTTACCTTCCCCTCCACACCGTTGCTTATTATAATTCCCATATCGCTCTGCTCTGCAATGGCCCTTAGAATATTCTTGATTTCGGCATCCCTCACATCTATGGTAAAGAGCCGCTCCTCACCCAGCACCCTGTTTTTTATGGTGTTCTTAACGGGAGCGGCCGTGGAGGGAAGTGTTAAAAACAGGAACAGGATTATGGTAGTAACAATGCACCTGGAAGAGCAGAATGTCCGATAGGAGTTTGACATTGATCCATTTAGAGGGGATTCTCTACCCTTTGAAGTGGGACGACCCGTTGCTTCTCTCGCTCCCCCTACCGCTTGATATCCAGCCTCACCCGTCCACCCACGCCACGGAGTATAACATAGTTCTCCCCTATAGCAATAATTTTAAAATCGTCAATACGGTCACCGACATAGAGGACCTCATTTCCGATGATTGCAGAGGGCTTCTCCCTGTTGTAGATTACCGCCGAGAGCTTCAGGCCGATATCCACGGGGTGGGATACGAGGGGCTGAAAGGGATCCCTCCCCCATTTTATCGCAGGTATCGTTGTCCTCGGGAGGGGCCTTATAGCCGATAGAGACTCCTCGGAACCACGCTGAGCGGATGCATGCATTACCCCACAGATAAGAACGGCAATGGCCGCCAGAGTCGTCACCCTCCTTATCTTGCCACTCATTCCGCCTCCCCCTTCTGTATGACAGGGATGCCGCTCCCCTCATCCAGCATATAGGCGCTGACGTAGAGCTGAACTCCGAGGGTCGGGGCCGTTGTCTTCGTCGTATCGAGCCTGACGTTATCGACGGTCAGCACCCTCGGCATACCCTCGATCCTTCGCAGGTAATCGCCGAAGGATCTGTACCGCGCATCCAGAGAAATCTGGAAGGGGAGCCGCAGATACTCGCCCTTATCCTCAATGTGGAGAGGTCTGAGTGAGGAAAAGCGGAGGTATGATTTTGGGCCGACATCGGTGAGCTCCTTCAGTATACCGGAGATCTGCTTCTTCGACGGGAGCCTCCCCTGGAGGATCATGAAGCGGCTTTCGATCCTCCTGAGGTTCTTATCGAGTTTACGGAGCCTCTCTTCCAATCGAGGTATCTCCCTGATCTCTCTTCTGATCCCCTCTACCTCCTTCCTCATCCTCCCCTCGAGCCCCTTCTGAATCGCTATCTCCGCACTATTC
>JBHHXU010000179.1:0-4338 GCA_046757185.1 Thermodesulfobacteriota bacterium | reverse complement strand
TTGTTCTGATAGGCAACTCCCAAACTGTAACGGGCATCCATATAATCTGGTTTTAACGTGACGGCGGTTAGCAATTCTTCGATAGCTCTATCAGTTCTGCCCTGGCCCATATAGGCCAGTCCAAGGACATAGTGGGCGCCCGCAAAGCCTGGTTTTAAGCGTACGGCACCCATCAACTCTTCTATGGCTTCATCCCACCGACCCTGTTTAAAGTAAACAACACCAAGGTTGTAGGAGGCATCTGAATCGAATGGTCGTAATTGCAGTGCAGTCCGGAATTCTTTGATTGCCTCATTGAATCTGCCCTGGTTCTTGAACTCAACACCGAGGTTGTGATGGGCAATATGCGCTTCAGGATAGTTTTGAAGCACATTGAGCCACAACGTTTCATTGTCCTGCCATACATTACACCGCTGATAGGTTAAAAAAGAATAAGCAAGAACCACTCCACAGAAAAGGAAGGTGAGCGATACTCTTTTCACCTTATGAAAAACACTCTCGCTGGCATAGAGCTTGTGGAAGGCGACTCCTGCAAGATAAAACAGTCCTATAGAGGGAATATACATATAGCGGTCAGCCGCGAAAGTCTCATCCCCCACGGGGATCAATTTCAGAACAGGGAGAATGGTTACAAAGAAAAAGAGGCTCCCAAAAACTATCTTTCTTGTCCATCTTCTTGAAAGAAATATAACAATTACCATGAAAAATAAAATGGATACAGGTAATAAGAATTCTGGTGATAAGGCGCTGATCGCCCGGTGCTGAGAAGAGGGGTAGATAGCAGAAAGGTTGAGGGGTAAAATAGTCTTTTTAATATAAAAGACAAGGCTGCTTGTTGCAATAAAAAGATTATGAAGAACTTCAAAGGTTTTTTGAGTACTTAAAGCATCACCGGCTTTTTGTGCAAGGATATTCAAAACGCCGAAAAAGACACTGAGTGTAAAGAAGGGCATCTTTTCGACAAGGGCCCATTTATCAAACTTTCTGTAGAGCAGGTAGTCAAAGAGGAGTAGTACCACGGGAAGTGTTACTGCCATTGCCTTTGATAAAAGAGCGAGCAGAAAGGTTATGAGTGCGAGAAAATAGTAAAGTCCTTCCTGTTTCTTCCTGAAGTAAAGGTAGCAAATAACAGCCTGGAGGAAGAAGAAGGTTGAGAGAACATCCTTCCTTTCTGTAACCCATACGACTGACTCGACGTGAAGTGGGTGTATTCCGAAGAGTATGGCGGCAATAAAGGAGATTGAAACATTATGAGAAACCATAAAGATTATGTAAAAGAAAAGGAAGGAGTTCATTAGGTGGAGCAACAGATTGTCCAGATGGTAGATAAATGGGTTTAGTTGAAAAAAATGGTACTCTAAAAGAAAAGAAAGTAAGACGAGGGGATGATAGTTGCTGAGATTGAACGATATAAAGATAGACTTCAGGTTGCTGCATGAAATTGTTTGGATTAAAGGGTTTCCTGTAATGTAATCATTGTCATCCCAGTTTGTAAAACCGTTGTTTAAAGAACTTGAGAAGGCGAGGAAGGTTACTATTGCAATTAATGAGATGGCAAGAATAATCCGGTATCTTTCTTGGGACAAAATATCCGTAATGTAAGAAATAGCTTTATTGTTATACACGGTTTCTTGATTCCCGGTTCGGTCATTTTGAGCAAGAACCCGTCAAAGAAAGTAGAGTTGGTGACAGTCGATTGCTTCAACGGGCTTGCTTCTGCCCCTTCAGGGACAGGTTAAGAGGACTTTACTTATTAATATACTTCCTCGTCAAGGGAAAATCAGTGCCATTAATACCGTTGTTCTGTAGCAGAGGGCGATTTCGCCCCTTGAGAGGTGTCTCTCTTTTCCAGCAGTTTTCGTATGATTGCCGGCGGGGTAAACCGGTCGGCACCCCACGAGGGGGCGACGAGAAACCTCTTAGGAGTGCTGCCGGAGAGGCGGTGGATGACCGTTTGGGGTGGGAGCTCCTCAAGGAACTCAACTACACGCTCCGCGTATTCATCGAGATCGAGCACTCTCACCTCCCCCTTCCGGTAGAGTTCTTCAAGGCGGGTTCCCCTCTGGATGTGGAGGGGGTGGAGTTTAACCCCCCATACGTTATGGCGGGCAATGAACCGTGCCGTGGAGACCATGTCCCCCCTCGACTCTCCGGGGAGGCCGAGGATAACGTGGGCGCATACCGGGATACCCCTTTGCACTGCGCTGTCCAGTGCCTCTTCGAAATCGGCCACAGTGTGACCACGATTGAGTGCGAGGAGGGTGGCGTCCTTCACCGACTGGAGTCCCAGTTCGAGCCAGAGGAAAATCGTGCGGGAGAACCCATCAAGGAGGTCAAGCACCTCCTCTCCAAGGCAGTCGGGCCGTGTCGAGATCGCCAGGGCGACTACGTCGGGGTGGCCGGTCGCCTCCCGGTAGAACCTCTCAAGGGACTCAATGGGGGCATAGGTATTGCTGTTCGGCTGGAGGTAGGCGATGAACTTGTCTGCCCCCCTCCTCCGACGCAGGTACTCCATCCCCCGTGTGAGCTGTTCACCTATCTCTCTTCCCCCGGTATCAGGCGGATGGGAAAGAGTTGAGTTGTTACAGAAGGTGCAGCCTCCCCTCCCCTTTGTACCGTCCCTGTTCGGACAGGTCAATCCGGCATCCAGTGAGACACGGTAGACACGGCAGCCGAACCGCTCCTTCAGGAATTCCTTGAGAGGG
This sequence comes from Thermodesulfobacteriota bacterium, assembly GCA_046757185.1. Lineage (GTDB taxonomy): Bacteria > Desulfobacterota > GWC2-55-46 > S146-70 > JAUXIU01 > JBHHTR01. The sequence continues at coordinate 1,633 of JBHHXU010000179.1, read as the reverse complement.
TAATATCGCCTCATATCACTGTCTTCCACTGCGCGGTTCGACAGAGAGGGTCTTGTAGTTCGTTATTATAACCGCTCCAGGCTTTGCCCCTTTCGGTTTTCTGACATTCTTTGCCTGCGTGTAGGCGACTTCCGCCCTCTTTTCACCCCGCGCCTTGCTGTAGAAGGCGGCGAGGGAGGCGGCCTCCTCTATGACCTTCCGTGGGGTCGCGGTCTTTCCGTTTTTCAGTCTGAGAAGGAGGTGGGCCCCCGAAACATCGGCTGCATGAAACCAGAGGTCGTTTCCCCTTGCGTATTTCCTTATAAGCAGGTCGTTTCCCGCGTCGTTCTTGCCGCAGAGGATCTCAAGCCCCTCTGATGTGGTGAACCTCCGGATGGGTTCGGATTTTCCCTGTCTGCCTTTTTTAGCCTTCACCTCATGGATATACCCCCTCCGGCGGAGCTTCCTCTTTATCGCATCGAGATCCTTTATTGCTCGCGCTGCTGTGGTCTGCATCTGGAGGCCCCTCATATATTCGAGATCCCCCTCTGTCTCCGGAATCCGTCGTTTGAGCATCTCGATGGCCCTCTTCCCCTTTCTTGCCCTGCTGAATATCCGGTCGATGTTCTCTTGAGGTCCGAGGCTCCTGTCGAGCGGTATGCGTACCACCTCCGGAGGGTCGCTTTGGTAGTCATCGACGGCAATCTCGGACATCCCCTTTCTCATCTGAGCAAAGTGGGCGAGGAGGAGCTCGCCGAGACGACCATCCTTCTGGTACGCCTCGGCCCTCATCCAGTCACCATTCAGCTTCTCTAGCTTTCTCTCGATATGTCTCGTCCGCCTCCTTACGAGCCGCAGAAGGCGCCCCTTCTCCCTCTCGAAGTGTTCCCTCTCCTCGAGGGTCCCGTAATGGGCATCGGCTGCCTCATTCCATGTCTCGTGGGGCCCCTTCGGTATCTCCTCTCCCCCATCCCTTCCCCCCGGCGGGAGGGGGATAAAGGGGAGATTCGGTGCGACCGGTCTGGGGCACCCCTCTTCGGACGGGAAGTACCTCATGGCGTCGAGTATAATTCCCCGGTCATTGAGGAGGATGACATTGCTGCTCTTCCCTCTCAGCTCAAAAACGAGGGTATGGAAGGTGCACCCTCCCCCTGTGCCTTTTTTAAAGGTAAGAGTTCCTATCCGCTCTCCCTCACGGTGTGAGATATCCGAGAGGGTGGCGCCGATGAGGTGGGCCCTCAGATAGGCGCAGAACCGCAGAGGGGCCGGGGGATTCTTGTAACGGCGACTCGTCAGGTGTATCCTGCACAGTTCCGGATGGGCCGATATGAGGAGCCGCCTCGTGCGGCCTCTCGCAAAGAGTCTGAGGAGAAGGCGGCGTTCATCACTCTGATGGGCGGACGACAGGGTGCTTCCAACGATCTCCTCCCTCAGCTCACCCAGTACCATCTCCAAGAGCCGAATGTTCATCATATGAGATGCAGGGTTGATGTTCTTAGCGTTGTGTGACTGTTTTCTACCCTCGTCACTCTTGTGAACGTAATCGCTTCTGTACGGAGACAAGAGAGACAGGAAGCAGAGGAAATATTTAAAAGTATAGCAGTAGTGTCCAAATGTTAACCGAATAAATTCAACTGGTTACAAGCTTGTTTAT
>JBHHXU010000178.1:0-4362 GCA_046757185.1 Thermodesulfobacteriota bacterium | reverse complement strand
CCATAACTGCCGCTATTCGGCTGCCCCATATCAATGGAGCTGATAACCGTTGATGTGTCTCTCAATGAGGCGCTTCCACCGGCGGGGTAGATGACATTGATGGGGTGGTCATTGGAGAGGTCGGCGGTTCCGCCGTTAGGTCGTCCATAAGCATCATAAGTTACAGAGAAGCTGGGTCCCTTGCCGATATTGAGCCTGTCCGACTCCTCCTGGGGGTGACACCTGTCGCACGTACCGGCGTCGCTCCTGAAGTGGTCATTCCCCTGATCAGTGGAAAAGCCATCACCCCACATACCCCAATAGAACGTCCGATCGACCCCTATTCCATCGGTCTGGGATCCCTTTCCAGGCGCATTGATAATAGTATCGAAGGTGGTAATGCCGTCGTGGCACGAGAGGCACGCCAGTGACGCCCCGCCGACGGTAGAGATATCCGTCCCTGCCATGGTAGCACCGTAGGCGACATAGGTCGTCGCCGTATTACTCCGGTTCCAGAGCGGACCGCCCCCCCCGGCGTTTGCGTGGTGCGGCGTGTGGCAGAAGACGCATACCTGCGTCGTCATTATCTCTTTATTAATGCTGGGAGGATTGTCGACGTAGGGCTGAAACCAGTTTGATAAGCTCGACAGGTTATGCCGCGACCATTTAATTCCCCCCGTGAGAGCACTAACCGTCCCATCCGTTGAAGCTGGATAATCACTCTTCGCTGAAGCCCACGGGGTACCCGTGGTTGCGGCCTGAGCGGCTCGGTAACTCAACGCAAAGAATGCCGCGGTAAATAATACAATCAGCGCGACACATACTATATGCTTTTTCCCCTGCTTCATTGTGCGCCCCTTCTTCCTCGATAACAGATTCGGAAGAGTATTCTGAGAGCCGGCACCGTGCCGTTATGATGTTGTGCTTGCACAGTCGAAAGCCATACAGCCACACTTCAGGCAATAAAAAATGCCATTAATACAAACGACCAGTGTCATCTGTACAATGGCATCCTTCACCACGCCTGTAAGGCCCATCACGAACCTTACTTTCATAGAATATAGGAAAACAGGATAAAAGTCAATAAAAAAAAGTACTTGGCGTACTTCAGTCCAGCCGGCGCCTCTATTTCGTCACGCCTGTGAAAAAATGAAGGTGTAACCATTATACAGGGGGTAAAAAAGAGTGGAGTAGAGGGGTTATTGATTGGGTGGAACGATTTTAACGGATTTAATGATAGAATAGCGTAAAAGCGTTTTATGATGAAGAATGAAGAGGGAGGGGGAGGGGGATCTATGGTCACCCTCCCCCTCTTTTTGGCCTCATTAAAAACCGTAGGTAGATGCCCCGTAGATCGAGACGGATGCGATGAAGATAATGAGGCCGATAGCGCAACTGTAGATAGATGTGTCACTCATTGTTTTTACCTCCTTTTAGCTGTATTAGACCGTATAGGTTGTTACACCAACGACGGCCGCAGTGACGACCACCGCATTCAAAATGAGACCAAATACTGTTGCAATCTTATCCTGTTTCGTCATGTCCTTACCTCCTTCTCTCTGAGATAGTCTGTTATCGTAGCTCCCATTATACGGATTGAAGATTAAAGGGAGATGAGAGGAAGAACTTATTCTACACATACTGAGGAATGGGAATAGGCCCGTTCATTCAGATGGCTTTGAAGAGTAACCCGTTTACTCAAATATTCGGAGGCGAGAATGTGGACGACCACTGGTCGTCATGGTATAGTTTTTCGTAAGCAATCCTCCAAAGATAAATTACTTGACCTATTCACCGCCAATCTGGTATATATTACACTGTTTTTCGCACTTGCTCACCTAAAGGCCTAACCGCCAAAAGTTAGTTCATACCATTTGACGAATAGGCGCTTCTAGTTTACGCACAGAGGAGGAGTTCTCATGAGCGCACTAAATCCTATGGCTGAAAAAAATTCTGTGGGGACAGCGGTCTTGACGCCGAAATATCCCGGTGTCCGCACCACCACCAACGGTAACCAACTGGTCTCCTACTATACCGAGGCACGGCTCGCAGACGCGGGGATATTCTACCCCATAACCCCGAGCACCGAGATGGGAGAGCTGTTTCAGCTAAGCTTTGCACAGGGAGAGTTGAACGTCTTCGGCAACCCGAAGATCGCCATCGAGACGGAGGGTGAACACGCGGCACAGGGGGGGGCTATTGCCATGTCCCTCACCGGGAAGCGGGTCGTCAACTTCACCTCCGCACAGGGGATACTCTACGGGATCGAGCAGTACTATCACGCCCCCGGCAAGTTCTCCACTATGGTCCTTCAGGTGGCTGCACGGGCCATCACTAAACACGCCCTTAACGTCCACTGCAGCCACGACGATGTCTATACAACGCTCGACACGGGGTGGATTGTCCTCTTCTGCAAAGACGCCCAGCAGGCATCGGATCAGTCCCTCATCCTGAGAAGGGTAACGGAGCTTGCCCTCACCCCCGGCATCAATGTCCAGGACGGCTTTCTGACTTCTCATCTTGAGCGTACCTTCCTCATACCTGAGGCCGATTTGATCAGGGAGTATCTCGGAAGAGCGGACGATATCATCGACTGTCCGACCGAGGCCCAGCGTGTGCTCTTCGGCCCGAAGCGCCGCCGTGTCCCCGAATGCTTTGACCTGAAGAGCCCCGCCCTCCTCGGCTCCGTCCAGAACCAGGAGCACTATATGCAGGGGGTGGCCTCCCGCCGCCATACATTCGCAGAACCGATCCTCGATTTTCTTGAGGAGGCGTACGAGGAGTTTGCCCGCCTCACCGGACGCCGTTACGGACTGCTGAGCGAGTACAACACAGACGGCGCGGAGACCGTCTTTGTCTCTCTCGGCTCGTCTGCCGAGAATATCGAGGCCGCAAGCGATTATCTTGCCGAGACACGGGGTGAGAAGGCGGGTGTCATCCACCTGAACGTCTTGAGGCCCTTCCCGGAAAAGGCGATCGTTGAAGCCCTTGCCCACCGGAAGAACATCATCGTCCTGGAGCGGGCCGATGACCAGTTGGCAACGGAGAACGCCCTCGCCAGGGATATCCACAGCGCCCTCTACCGCGCGCGCAAAAGGGGAGACATTTCAACCCTGCCGCGGATATTTAACGGTATCTATGGCCTCGGTTCACGCGATTTTCGTCCCGAGAACATCCTCGGTGCGTGGGAGTACGTCACGGCTGACCGTTCCCGCCAGGACGGAAAGAGAGCCTCGGATGGAGAGAGCTTCTTCTACCTTGGTATCGACCACCCCTACGCCGTCAACAGCGATGATCGGCCCAGCCTCCTTCCCGAGGGCGCCATCGCCACACGACTCCACTCCATCGGCGGCTGGGGGGCCATCACGACGGGGAAGAACCTCGGTGAGATATTCGGTCAGATGGGCGCCTACATCGCCAAACGGGATGGCCGTGTCGACCCCGACACCGGAGTTATCGAGGAGGTGCTCCACGTGAGCGCCAACCCCAAATACGGCTCTGAAAAAAAAGGAGCGCCGACCAACTACTTCCTCGTCGTAGCCCCGGAGCGCATCAGGGTCAACTGTGATCTCCGTCATGTCAATGTCGTTCTCTGTTGCGACCCCAAGGCATTCACCCACACCAACCCGCTCAACGGTATGGCCGAAAACGGCGCCTTCATCTGGGAGTCGTCGGAGACCGACGACGCAAAGGTATGGGAGCGCATCCCCCGGCACCTGCGGCAGGAGGTCATAGACAAGAACATACAGATATATGTCCTCAACGGTTTCAAGATCGCCAAGGAGGCGACCGACCGTGAGGACCTCCAGTATCGTATGCAGGGAAACGCCTTCCTCGGCGCCGCATTCGGGGTTTCCTCCTTCCTGAAAGACAACAACATCCCTGATGACGAGTTCCTTGAGATCGTTCTTAACCAGTACAAACACAAATTTGGCCGCTTCGGCGATGCTGTCGTCGAGTCGAACATGACGGTCATGAAGGCAGGGTTCTCCCAGGTACGCAATATCCCCCACGGACCGGTTGACGCCCCCGACACATCAAGCATGAGGGGCCCCGTCATCTGTCCCGAAAGGGTCGATAAACCTGACAACGCAGAGCGTATCCCGATGCACCGGCGCAAGACCTTTGACGATGAGTTCCGCTCAGGGAAGGGGTACGACCAGCCCTCCACGCCGTATATGGCGACGGGCGTCATCGCCGCGGGCTCAGGTGATACGGCAAGCAAATACGTAGCCCGCCGCCTCGTCCCCGTCTTCATACCTGAGAACTGCACCCAGTGTATGGCCTGTATCACCGCCTGTCCGGACAGCGCACTTCCAAATACCGCACAGGACATCTCCACCATCCTGCGCACCGCGGTCAATCACTATGTGGAGAACAAGG
>JBHHXU010000177.1:0-4376 GCA_046757185.1 Thermodesulfobacteriota bacterium | reverse complement strand
GAGAGGGGTGAATGAGCAGATAACTGAAAAGGTTTTTAAAAGGGGCGAACTGCGCCTTTTCTGGCTTCCCCTTGTGGCGTATATGGGGCTCATATTCTACCTTTCGTCGAGACCCGACCTTCCGGATGTGATGCCGGGCCTCACATTCGGAGACAAGGTGGCCCATCTGGCGGCGTATGCCCTCCTCGCTGTCTTGTGGGTCAGGGCGCTTGAGAAGAGATGGACGGCTATCGACGAGAAACGGCTCTTCATCATCGCCGTTCTCTGTACGGGGCTCTATGGGATTTCAGATGAGATCCATCAGTACTTTGTTCCCGGCAGGAGTGCTGATTTCCTCGACGCCATCGCTGACATTGCCGGCGGTATGGTTGGGGCACGACTCTCTCTACGATTCATGAGGGGTGGAAGAGTAACCGGTACTGGGGAGATAAAGGGTACGGAATAGCCGAAGGGGGACACGCAGTGTCCCCCTCGTTTCCATAAATCTCACAATTATTTAAAAAATAGTGGAGGAGAGGCGTTATGCTATTAGAAGAGATGACGATGGCCGATTTCGCGAAGGCCGTCAAAAAGACGAAGACGATCATCGTTCCCTACGGGACGGTTGAAGAGCACGGGCGACACCTCCCCCTCTCAACCGACACGATCGTAATGACGGAGGTTGCGAGGAGCGCCGCTGAAAAGGTGCCGGTTTTCGTTGCGCCCCCCGTTCATTACGGTGTCTGCACCTCAACCGGCCACCACCCCGGCACGGTCGGCATAACAACTAAAACGCTCCGGGCCATTACCGTTGACATCGTCAGGGACGGGTACAAAAAGGGGCTCAGGAGGTTTGCCCTCATATCAGGACATGGAGGGGGACTGCACACCTCTGCCATGAGAGAGGCCGGAGAGCAGCTGATCGAGGAGCTGGAGGGGGTACAGATAGCGGCCCTTACGATATATGACCTCATCCATAAAGAGATTACCGAGATTGCCGAGACCGAGAATGATTCCCACGCAGGTGAGATGGAGACGTCCCTCATCCTCTACCTTTCGGAAAAGCTTGTCAAAGGGAGGTCGGATGAGGAGTATCCGCAGATACCGAAACCGTTCCTCGTAAAGGACAAGATGAAATACTGGCCCGGTGGTGTATGGGGGAACCCTCATGCTGCAACAAGGGAAAAGGGGGAACGGCTCTTTACCATTATGGTTGAAAAGGCGGTGGAGCTGGTCAGGGGGATTGAACGGTTTGGGTGATGGGTTATTCCGTTCTGTTTGCCAGGTTCTTTTTGTGGGCTTTAACGATTGAACCGAGGTTTTTATAGAAATCTTCGATACTCTCAAGCTCATCCCTTACTATGTTGTAGAGTTTCTTTGTATCCATGCGATCTGAGAGTTTCCTTACCCTCTCCTTGAAATAGAGCATCTGTTCGTAGGTCCTGATTTTGTCTTTGGAAATATTCCCGGCCTCTTTCAGTCTTTTGAAACCCTCCTCATTGGAGGGGGGAGCTTCAAGGTTGAAGAGTGAAACGATATGGTTTTCAATCTCCCGAAGCGCTGCAATAGAGCTTTGCAGTCTGCTGATACCTGAGTCAATATTCCTGAAGTCCGATATAAACTCTTCATACCCCTGATCCCTGAGGATGTGCAGTTTTTCCAGGTTGTCCTTAATGACTTTCTTCTGATCTTTGATATCTTTTTTGTCCATTACCGGATGTATTGTTCCCTTTCAGGAAGATGCTGCCCCATAGTGGCGGCTATCAAAGGGTAGAACCGGCGACCTCAACAGTGTGAGGATAGGGGCTCCTGAATACTCTCCTCACCATGAGTGATCTGCAAAAAAACAAAATAATGTGCAATCCTCTATACAGGACCTCCTGTGAAGACCCGTGCCTCTTTGACTTGTATGTTTAATACGAATTCCCGGTAATGTCAAGACTTATAGTATATTGGTGTCCTATAGTATATTGCTTTTGAGCTTTCAAGGATAATAGTCATGCATCTGATTCATTGACACATATCATTCACAGTGATATTTTGGTGTGCACTGATACGGGGGAAGAACCGCTTTCATGGAAGGAGAGAATGTCATGGCTGTACACACCTCATTCGTTCAGTTGGAATCCAGGGGTTTTTCGGATGTAATCGATATAACGGAGGATGTCACATATGGGATTAGAGACGCAGGGATCAGGAACGGAATAGTCAGTATCTTTGTTCCAGGTTCAACAGGGTCAGTAACCACCATAGAATATGAGGAAGGGGTCATTGAAGACCTGATGGCTGCAATTGAAAAGCTCGCCCCTTCCCATATAACCTACAACCATGACAGGAGGTGGGGTGACGGCAACGGTTTTTCCCACGTGAGGGCGGCGCTCTTAAAACCGGGGGTAACCGTTCCCGTCATTGATGGAGCACCGAGTCTCGGCACCTGGCAGCAGGTCGTCTTTATCGATTTCGATAACAGGCCGAGAAAGAGGCGGATAGTGGTGCAGATAATCGGGGAGTAAGGAGGGGATGAAGGTAGCTGGGCTAGGTCAGTGCTCACTCGATTACCTCATAGTCGTCGATGACTATCCCCGCGAGGATACAAAGAAGGAGATTATTGACTGGACAGTCCAGGGGGGAGGGCCTGTCGCAACGGCCCTCGTCGCCCTCTCACGGTTGGGTGTCGGGACAACGTTTATGGGACTCGTCTCGGACGATGAGGCAGGGAAGATAATAGAAAGAAGGCTTGCTAACGAAAAGGTCGATGTTAAGGACATATTGGTGCGAAAGGGCGGCAGGTCCCAGACGGCCTTTATAACAATCAACAGAGAGGGGGGGACACGGACGATCCTCTGGCAGAGACCTACCGTTAAAGTGATAAGGCCATCAGAGGTTAAGAGAAGCCTACTAAAAGGGGCCGGATTGCTTCTCCTCGACGGTCTCTTTGCCGAGGCATCCATAAAGGCGGCAGAGATGGCAAAGGCGATGGAGATACCCGTCATGATCGATGCCGGGAGGATGAGGGAGGGGATGGAGGAACTCCTCCGCCATTCCGACTACATCGTCGCCTCCGAGGAGTTCGGAAGGGAGTTCAGCGATACCACAGAGCGGACATTGCGGAAACTCATGAAGTTTCAGCCGGAGGCGGCGACGATCACCCTCGGCGAGCGGGGGAGTATGACCATCTTTCGTGGAGGGATATTCCACCAGCCCGCCTTCGATGTAGACGTAGTTGATACGACCGGCGCGGGCGATGTCTTCCACGGTGGTTATATCTACGGCCTCCTTAAGGAGTGGGAGATAGAGAAGACCGTACGATTTGCCTCCGCTTTTGCCGGGCTCAAATGCAGAAAGTTGGGGGGAAGAAGCGGGATACCCACTCTTCAGGAGACAATGCAGTTTATGGAGGAATGAATAGAGTGTTGCTTATACTCTTCCCGATGAGGGCGCCCCATGGATAAGACCAAGCTCTGGTACATAAGCACAAATAGGATTTTTTCAGAGCTCCCGGAAGCGGATCAGAATAAGATGGCCTCCATGATGACGATGCGGAACATCAAGAAGAAGGGGTTCGTCTACAGCGAGGGGGACAGGGCCGACACCCTCTACATCCTGAAGGAGGGGCGGATCAAGATAACCCACCTCGCCGAGGACGGGAGGGAGCTGACCATCGATATCATAGAGCCGGGGGACATCTTCGGCGAGCTGACCCTGGCGGGAGAGGAGGAGCGGGAGACGAGCGCCGAGGCCCTCGAGGACTCCTACATCTGCACCATATCGAGAAAGAATTTCGAGGCATTCCTCTCCATGAGACCCAACCTCTCCCTCACCATAACCAAGTGGATGGGGCTGCGTTTGAGGAGGATCGAGAACCGTTTTGAGAACCTCATCTTTCAGGATGTCAGGACGAGGCTCACCACCCTCCTGAAGGATCTGGCGGAGAAGTACGGTGAGGATGTTGAGGGGGGGCGCAAGATCGCCATAAAGCTCTCACACCAGGAGCTGGCCAACCTCATCGGGGCGACAAGAGAGACGGTTACCCTCGAGCTGAACAACATGAAGAGGCGGGGCGATATCGTGATGGAGGGGAGAGAGTTTGTGCTCCCATCACGGAGAAGGGGGGCAGAATAATACACCCCACAAACCTTAAAAGAAACGTAGTCGCAACCTTTAGGTTACGTAAGTGCATAATTGATCGTAATAGTGCAAACGAGGGCTAAAGCCCTCGACTACGCCTTCGACTACCGGCACTCTATCATTTCGCATAATCTGCTTTGAATACCACCGCGTGGCAAGTGTGGACATAACACCTTGAACGACCCTGCCGTAGAATTTCCATTTTTGTAAGCCTCCTTACATCCCTTTCCCTGAACTTCCACTATTCTGTCTATACATGAGGAAGGATA
>JBHHXU010000176.1:0-4397 GCA_046757185.1 Thermodesulfobacteriota bacterium | reverse complement strand
AGGATGAAATCGTAACCGCCTCTGCTCCGTCCCGCACCCCACCACCTCTGAGTCCCCTCTCCATAACCCTGGACAAACCAGAAGGATTGTCGTAAAAAAGAGGGGCGTCTTTACAAGGAGGAGGAGATGAAAGAGCTTGTCATTGAAACCGTACCGTACAGTTCCGATAACTTCTGTTACCTCATCCACCACCCTCCGTCGAAAGTGACGGCGTTGGTCGACTGTGGTGATGCGGGGGCCGTAATCAGCCGTTTGGAAAAAAGGGGGTGGGGGCTCGACATCATCCTCCTCGCCCACCACCACTACGACCATACGAGTGGGGCCGCCCAGCTTCTTCGCTCTATCCCCGGTGCAACCGTCTATAAACCGGAGGGGGAGGAGCGCATCAACCTCCCCTCAGCCTCCGTGAGGGACGGTGACGAAATATCCTTTGGACCGTTGACGATCGAGGCACTGCGGGTTCCCGCTCACACCCGCTGCTGTACCAACTACTATCTGGAAGGGCATCTATTTGTGTCGGACACCCTCTTCTCCGCCGGGTGCGGCAGGCTCTTTGAGGGGACGGCAGCCGACCTCGAGAGGGCTATGGACAGGATTGCGGCACTCCCCCCTGAAACCCTCGTCTACTTCGGTCACGAGTATACCCTGAACAATCTCGATTTCGCCCTCACCGTTGAGCCGAAGAACCGGGACACTACCGAATACCAAAAGCGGTGTCGGGCACTGAGAGGGAAAGGTCTCTGCACCACACCGACCACCATCGGGCAGGAGCTCAGGGTGAACCCCTTCCTGCGCATCGACCACCATGATGTTGTCTGCTTTGTTGATCCCGACGGGGTCTACAGCAGGACCGAGCGTATCGGTCTCCTCCGCAGGGCCAAGGATCAGTTCTAGCAGTTTGTCGTCAGGGGAAGGGTGTCTCTGTGTAGGCGATGTTTGCGTCTTTTGATTTATAGAGAGGGAGTTCCTTGCCGGCCCGCACCTCTTTCACCCAGCTGGGGTTGAGGAGCATCGACTTTGCGCTCAGTATAATATCGGCATCCTTTAGTGCATCCTCGGCAGTGGCGCGGTCGTGGATACCGCCGCAGATCATGATGGGGAGTTGCGTTGCCTCCCTGGTAATCTGCGCCATGTTATCGTCGGTACCGAATGCAGCGGTCCTGTAGTCGTAAGTAGAGACGGGGATGGCATCGATCGACTCCCCGGAGAAGCGCTGGATGATCTCCTGATACTCTCCCTTACTGTTAAAGAGGGATACCTCCATATCGGCAACACCCCAGTTTGATATCCTCACTGTGAGGAGACGGTTCTCCGACACCACCGGGCGGACCGCCTGTATTATTTCATGGGCAAAGCGGTAGCGGTTCTCCACCGACCCGCCGTAGGCATCGGTACGCTGATTGGAGCAGGAGGAGAGGAACTGACTGATGAGGTAGCCGTGGGCACAGTGCACCTCAATCCCGTCGAAACCGGCCTCGACTGCACCCCTGGCCGTCTCCACAAAACCTGTAATTACATGGTTGATATCGACGAGGCTCATCTCGTCGGGGATTGGGTAGGGTGCACCAGTCAACGGATTATCCTGCTTCGGAGTAATGGGACTGGGGGCAATGCTGCGATGTGCCGGATTGATTTCGGGCCACGCCATCCTTCCACAGTGAAACATCTGCATGATGACAACGGCACCCTCCTTCTTGATTGCCTCTACGACGGGTCTCCAAGCATCGATCTGCATCCGGGTGAGCAGCCGTGCCTGCCCCGGGTAGCCCTGGGCGCTCTCATAATCGGTCACGATGGCCTCGGTATAGACAATCGCTGCCCCGTTCTTTGCCCGCCCCGTATGAGGAAGTCAAACACGTCTTGACGGGGTATACTTTTACCGGGTGACGACATCCGTGTCATGGGCGCCACACCGATACGGTTCTTAAGGGTGAACTGTTTCAATTAAAAGGGTGAAAAAAGGGTGTCTTTATTCATCACGAGCGTACCTCCTCTGTTGTGTTGACAGCCATTTCACCGTAGCACCACTTACCTTGTTGTACGAGGGGTAGTGCACACAGGTGAGAGAAACACTACGAGGAACAGTTAGTACTTCTCAAATGTTAATACATCCCCTGGGATATGCCTGATAACCTGCTACGGCTTTTTTGCTTTGCCCACGACGGCACCGACAGGATAATAAAAATGGGGACCATAAGGCCATAAAAAAAGCCCCGCTTCGGAACGACTGCCAATGGTCGATTGGGATTAATAGAGGTGGGGAAAAATTGATTTTCAGACAGGTGTGATAGAGGGAAAAAGGGCTATGGGATAGGGACGTTAATCGTTCCCTCCAGATAGGTAACCGCCCTGCCTGCGAGGGCGACCCGGTCGCCTCGTCGTACCTCACACACAATCTCCCCGCCCCGTTTGGAGAGCTGCCGGGCGGTCATCCTGGTCTTGTTGAGCCTCGCCGCCCAGTAGGGAGCGAGTGTACAGTGTGCCGAGCCGGTAACCGGGTCTTCATCAATGCCGAACTTCGGGGCGAAAAAGCGGCTGACAAAATCGACCTCCCTCCCCGGTGCGGTGATAATAACACCCCGCAGGTCGAGGCTTCTCAAACCCTCGAAATCGGGTTGAAGGGCGAGTATCTCCTCCTCATTGCCGAACACCACCATATAGTCTGCCGAAGCTAACACCTCATCGGGTTCCCTCCCGAGGCCCTCAACCAATCCGTCCGGTGCTCCGCACGGAGTGGCCGGTTGAGAGGGGAAGTCCATGACCAAGCAGTTGTTGTCACGTGCAACGGTCAGGTCACCGCTTCTCGATGCAAACCGTATCGAATCCTCTCCGTAACCGGTATGGTTGAAGATGACGTGGGCCGTCGCCAGTGTCGCATGGCCACACAGCTCCACTTCGGTTGTGGGGGTGAACCAGCGGATCTGGAACCCCTCTCCCGCCGGAACATAAAAGGCCGTCTCGGAGAGGTTGTTCTCGCCCGCGATGGCCTGGAGTGTCGCGTTGGGGAGCCACGCCTTCAAGGGGCAGACGGCGGCGGGGTTGCCGGAAAAGAGTCTATCGGCAAAGGCGTCAACCTGATAGAGGGTCAGTTCCATACTAGAAGTGGTCGATGATGACCACCTCATCCTTTGCCAGTTGCCCGCCCCGGGGCCACGCCTCCTTGGTCCCCTTGCCGACGGCGACGAACATGGCAACAACATGGTCTTCCGGCAGGTTAATCAGCTTGCCCACTGCGTCGAAGTCGAAGCCGTCCATGGGGCAGGAGTCGTACCCCATCGCTGTGGCCGAGAGCATAAGGGTCTGGGCGGCAATGCCGCAGGAGCGCATGGCCTCATCTCGTTGCACCTGCTCATGTTCACGATAGTAGTTGTCTATGGCGGGTACAATGAACTCCCGCACCTCCCCGGGGGCGTTCCGCCAGTAGCGGGCGGGCTCCTTCTCCCACGACTTCAGGTCGGCGCAAAGGATAAAAAGCAGCGATGCGTCGGTTACCTGTGCCTGGTCCCATGCGACTGCGCGGATTTTTTGTCTTAGCTCGCGATCACGGACAAGGACGAAGCGCCAGTTCTGGATATTAAACGCCGTCGGCGCACGCATGGCAAGGGATAGCAGCCGGTCGATCTCCTCCTCACTCATCCTGTGGTCGGGATCGTAATGCTTGACGGCCCTACGCTTCTCGATTGCGGTAAAGGTGTCCATGGTCTCCTCCCTTCTGCTCTTTAAACGGGTTACATGAAACTCAGGCAACCCTCTTCAGCAGCACGTATCATAATCTATAAGGTATAGATAATGAGTAGAAACATGCCTACGGAACCGGCAAGCAACAGATAACCGCAGATTCTCATTATCCTGAAAAACATCCCGGCATATGCTTCGCCGTAACTCTCAACCGTTTTCCGGTAATACTTTTTACTTCTCGAAAATAATATAAAAAATACGGCGGTCACTGCAGGAAATAGAACAAGTGTAAGGTTCATGCTGTCGCTCTCTCCAACATAATGATCGTCCACTTTTGCGTTGTATATCATGAAATTATAACGCTCTCTTCGCCCTGTCAAGCACTATATGCACTATTGAAGCACATGATTACTATGGGAGAAAATGACTTTTGTAACCTGTTGATTTTATTAGAGGAGCTTTTGGAAAAAATGCTGTTTTTGGACTTTTTACGAGACCGTCAAAGAAAGTACCCAAAGAAAGGGCGCTCCTCGACTTGCCCGCTGAAGTAAAGCATGGGGACAGGGGAGATAATATCGTAGCTTCCGCAGTCGATGGCGTCGGTAAGAAGAGAAACGAGGGGGCGTGCTAGTGCGGTCTTCCCCTTTCCGAACTGGATGCCACAGAAGGAGGACAATCCCGTTCGTTTTCTGGACGCGTTCGATGACGAGATGTCTGTA
>JBHHXU010000175.1:0-4404 GCA_046757185.1 Thermodesulfobacteriota bacterium | reverse complement strand
GAGGAGAAACAGTTGCGGAGGTCTGTTCTGAGGGTCTTTGCCAGGGTGACCCACAGGAACAACGTCCACTTTGACCCCTTCAGCCGTGTAAGTCACGCGACCGACGCGACCGACTGGCGGCAGGAGTACCCCTTCGTGGTCATTACACCCGACAGGGAGGATGAGATACCCCATATAATCCGGATGGCGAGGGAGCTCGACCTCATCATCATACCGAGGGGCGGTGGAACCGGCCTCTGCGGCGGCTCGGTCCCCCTTCACACAAACACCGTTATCATCAATACGGAACGTCTCGACCGAATCGGCCGGGTGGAGATGGTACAGATCGATGGGAGGGAGATCCCGACCATTACCGCCCAGTGCGGCGCCGTGACGGGGAGGGTCAAAGACGCCTCCCTGCCCCATATCTTCGCAACCGACCCGACAAGCCTCTGGGCCTGCACCGTCGGCGGCAACATCGCGACCAACGCGGGTGGAAAACACGCCGTTATCTGGGGCACCTGCGTCGACAACCTCCTCTCATGGAGGATGGTCACCCCCGACGGGAACTGGCTCCTCGTTGAGCGGCTCCACCACAACCTCGGCAGGATCCCGGCGGACGGCGCGGTCACCTTCCGGCTGAGCCGCTTTGAGGCGGACGGGACGACACCCCTGGGCGAGCCTGAACTCCTCGAGGTGGACGCCTCCCTCTTCCGCCGTCACGGCCTGGGGAAGGACGTGACCCGCAAGGCTCTCGGCGGACTTCCCGGAGTACAGAAGGAGGGGACGGACGGGCTGTTGACGAGTGCCACCTTCGTGCTCCACACCCCCTTCACCCACAAACGGACCGTATGTTGCGAGTTTTTCGGCCACGAGCTGAGCAGGGCCACGGGGGCGATGGTGGCCATCAAGGAGCAGGTGGACTCCCTCGATGAGGTCCATCTCGAGGGGCTTGAACACTTCGACCGGCGCTACGTCAAGGCGATCGAGTACCGCAACAAATCGACCCGACGGGAACCGCCGGGTGTGGTGCTCCTCATCGACGTCAGCGGCAATGATGAGGGGAGGGTCGATGATGCGGCGCGAACCATCTGTGCCATCACCCGGCAGGGAGACGGCGAGGGGTTTATCGCCGTCACACCGGAGGAGCGCACCCGTTTCTGGTCGGACCGGGGCCGCATGGCCGCCATCGCCCGCCACACACGGGCCTTCAAGCTCAACGAGGACGTGGTCATACCGCTCCACCGCCTTTCGGAGTACAACGACTACATCGAACGCCTCAACATAGAGAACTCCACCACAAATAAGATCGCCTGCCTCGACGGCCTCTCCGAGTTCCTTGAAAGGGTGCGCGGCAAGGTGTCCTCCGGCGCCCAGCGCGTCCTGAACGAGCTTGGGGTGGAGGACGACGGCTACCTCAACGAAAAGCTCGACCGGTGCCTTCAGGTCCTCGGCACGTCAAAAAAACGGTGGCTTGCACTCCTCTCCTCACTGGACAGGCGGGCCTGCGAGGTCCCGGATCTTCTCCAGGGGACCGCCCCTGTGGGGGACGAAACCGTCTTCCGGATGGTCCAGCGGGGGGCGCTCACCGTATCCTACCGTCAGGAGGTTGAGGGACCGCTCCTCGACATGCTGCGGGGCCACGAAGCCCTTCTCAGGAAGGTGCGTGAGATACACCGGTCGATTCTCTCCTCACGGATCGTCATCGCGACCCACATGCACGCCGGGGACGGGAACGTCCACACCAACATCCCCGTCAACTCCAACGACTACGAGATGATGCACCAGGCCCACCTGATGGTTGAGAAGGTCATGAAGAAGGCGGTGGAGTTGGAGGGGGTGATCTCGGGGGAGCACGGCATCGGCATCACCAAGCTCCCCTTCATGGCGAACGAATACTTGGATGAGATGGCGCACTACAAGAAGCAGGTGGACCCCGCCGGGCTTTTCAACCGTGACAAGCTGATGCCGGGGACGGACCTGACCTTCACCTACACGCCGAGCTTCAACCTCCTGGAGATGGAGGCGATGATCCTCGAGGCGGGGGACCTCTCGGAGCTCTCCGAGGAGATCGCCTCCTGCCTCCGGTGCGGGAAGTGCAAACCGGTATGCAGCACCCACTTCCCCCGGTCGAACATGCTCTACGCTCCGCGGAACAAGATACTCGCCACCGCCCTTATCATCGAGGCGTTCCTCTACGAGGCGCAAACGGGGAGCGGCATATCCTTTGAACAGTTCAGCGGGCTCCAGGATGTGGCCAACCACTGCACCATCTGCCACAAGTGCGTCACACCCTGCCCGGTAGATATCGACTTCGGCCTCGTCACACAGAGAATGCGAGCCCTCCTGAAGGAGAAGGGAAAGGCCCGCTTCAATCCCGGCTCCACCCTCTCCCTCGCCTTTCTCGAAATGCAGAACCCTTACGCGGTCAGGTTCATGCGGGAGGCGGTCATCAGGTGGGGGTACAAGGGTCAGCAGCTCCAGCACAGGGTCGCCAGAGGTCTCGGCCTCTTCACCGAAAGGCCGGCCGGCATGCGCAACCTGTCCGGGGTTCAGGACAAGGTGGTGAACTTCCTCGAGAGGCCCCTCCCCGACATCCCCCCCAAATCGATGCGGACCATGCTGGGGATAGACGAGAAGGGGGGGAACATCGTCCCCATCGTAAGGAACCGGGACGAGACAACAAGCCGTGCCGTCTTCTACTTCCCCGGCTGTGGATCGGAACGCCTCTTTTCACAGGTCGGCCTTGCCACCGTCGCCATGCTGCAGGAAGTCGGCGTGAATGTGGTGCTCCCTCCGGCATACCTCTGCTGCGGTTACCCCTCCACCGCTAACGGCGACAAGCGAGAGGGTGAGAAGATTACCTACGACAACCGTGTCCTCTTCCACCGCCTGAAGAACGCCCTCTCATACCTCGACTTCGAGGCCGTCATCGTATCCTGCGGCACCTGCTTCGACCAGCTCACCGAGTACGAGCTTGAACGGGTCTTCCCGGAGGCGCCGCTCATCGATATCCACGAATACCTTACACAGCAGGGGATTACGATTTCCGGTACAAACAGCGACGGGTATCTCTACCACGAGCCGTGTCACACGCCTCTGAAGCAGTACGGCTCGGAGAAGGTCATCGGGAAGCTCCTCAAGGCCGATGCCGTCTGCTCCGCTCAGTGCTGCGGCGAGGCGGGGACACTCGCCGTCGCCTGCCCCGACATCGCGGGGAAGATCCGTGCCCGCAAGGAGGAGGAGACCGCCGCTGCCCGGGAGCGGCTCACCTCCAGGAGAGGGAGGGGCGCCAGGAAGATGCTCACCTCCTGCCCCTCCTGCCTGCAGGGTCTCTCCCGACAGGAGGGGGTCACCGGGTTGAAAGCAGACTACATCGTGGTTGAGCTTATCCGACTCCTCAGGGGCGAGGAGTGGCAGGAAGAGTTTCTCAGGAGCGTGAAACAGGATGGAATAGAGCGGGTCTTGATTTGACGTTACAACGGGGTTTATATCAACACTGACCACAGAGAACACGGATATGTCATTGATATGAGATGAAACATCTCATGATTATTCCGGACACGGATTTTCACGGATAGTTTCGGGTATATTAAAACAGCATGCAACTGAGAGATATTCTACACCCCGGCAATCCGTCCTTAAAAAACAATCTCTGCGACTGCTTGACGTATAATTCGTGGCTGTACTCTGAATCGAAAGGGGCGGTTAGAGGGCGGTTCCACCCTCGGAGGGTATGGGAGGTTCGGGGGAACTCTTCTCACCGCCCACCTTCTTCTCTTCCCCACCTTTCTCCTCCACCGGAAGTGAGGGTGAAGGACTCATCTCCACGTTTGCCTTTCCTTCAGCCTCTGATGCAACGTTAGGCCCCCCTTCGGCCTCAGGAACATTCTTCTCTTCCCGGCTTTCAGGGAGGGGGGACGATGTCTTCTTTGCTGGTGTTTCTACCGCCTTCCCTTCCGGGCGAAGAGAGGCGGGAGACATCTTCTCCGCAGGGATGGGGGGCATACCAACCTGTCCCTCCCTCTTCCTCACCCGCTTGATCCGGGGGTCCTCAACAAACGGCTCATAGCGGCGAAGAAACAGTTCAATCTGATCTCCCACCTCGACGAGGAGTGCAATCTCATCCACCTTCTTCTTGAAGGTGGCCAGTATAGCCCCGTGAGGCGTGTTGATGGTCAGGAGGAGCCACGGCACCTTTTCCTGCTTTGCAACCACCTCGCCCTGAACCAGCTCGCCCCTTCTCTGGAACATCGCCGGGAGATAGGGACCGAGGAGATCGGGGGCGAAGTAGGTACCGCCCACACCGAGGCCGAGCCCTATGATAAAGGTCAGGATGAAGAGCCAGCGCATAATACGCACCCTCTTGGCAGGCGATCATTTTGAACATTGCTTATCCCGCTTGTCCGGGGGCAACCATACACT
>JBHHXU010000174.1:0-4434 GCA_046757185.1 Thermodesulfobacteriota bacterium | reverse complement strand
GTCATCGTACATATAATTGCCAAAGAAAGTCAGTTCTGAATTATCCTGAAACTGCCCACCTCTTCAACGGTTTCATCGCTCCCCTCCTCCCTTCCAGCACGGGCGAACTCGTTGTAAAGCGCCTCTTCTTTCATTTAATCACCATATTCCTTGAATTATGAATCCAAGTATGATTAATTCATTTCGGAACTATTATTACGGAGGTTTTATGGATCTTATAACACGTGAGTTTCAGACAGTAAAGTATGTAAGCGGTTCTCTGATATTCATTGAGGCTGTCAAGAAGGTCTCCCTCTTTGAGATGGTTGAGATTTTGATGCCCGACGGTACGAAGAGAAGGGGGCAGGTCATCATGGCTTCCGATAAGTACTCGATTATACAGGTTCTTGAGGGGACGACGGGGCTCGACACCCACTATACGAAGATAAAGCTCCTCGGCGATGTCGCCAGGATACCCGTTGCCCCGACGATGCTCGGGAGGATATTCAACGGCATAGGGGACCCTCTCGACGGGTTGCCGCCCGTAATGCCGGAGAAGGAGCTGAGTGTCATGGGCCTCCCGGTAAACCCCGTTGCGCGTGAGATGGCGTCCCACTTCATCCAGACGGGGATATCGGCAATCGATTGCCTTACCACACTGGTGAGGGGACAGAAGCTCCCCATCTTTTCCGGCGCCGGTCTCCCCGCAAATGAGATCGCCGCCCAGATCGTCAGACAGGCAAAGGTGAGCACGGGGGAGCCCTTCGCCATTGTCTTCTGTGCAATCGGGTTGACCGATAAAGAGGCATCCTTTTTCATGAGGAGCTTTGAAGAGAACCTGGCTATGGAGAGAACGACCGTCTTTATAAACCTGGCGGACGACCCGACGATTGAGCGGCTCCTGACGCCGCGCCTTGCCCTCGCCTCCGCCGAGTACCTCGCCTTTGAAAAGGATATGCATGTCCTCGTCATCCTCACCGATATGACGAACTACTGTGAGGCCCTCCGTGAGATAGGGAGCGCCCGTGAGGAGATACCGGGAAGACGGGGATATCCCGGTTATATGTATACCGACCTGGCCATGCTCTTCGAGCGGGCCGGGAGGGTAAAGGGGGGGCAGGGTTCCATCACACAGGTCCCCATCCTGACCATGCCCGACGATGATATTACACACCCGGTACCCGACCTGAGCGGTTATATCACGGAGGGTCAGGTGCTCCTGAGCAGGGTCATGCACAGCAAGGGGGTCTATCCGCCGATTGATATACTGCCGAGCCTCTCACGGCTCATGGGGCTCGGTATCGGCGAAGGGAAGACGAGAGAAGACCACCGGTCGGTTGCGGACCAGCTCTACGCCTTCTATTCGCGGGGGAAAGAGGTGAGCAGGATCGTCTCTATTGTCGGTGAAGAGGGGCTCACCGAGAGGGATAAGAGGTTCCTCGCCTTCTCGGAGGAGTTTGAAAAGAACTTCATCGGTCAGGGGATGACGGAGAGGAGCATTGAAGAGACGCTCGAATTCGGATGGCGTCTCCTCTCGATGATACCAAGGACGGAGCTCATCAGGGTCAAGAAGGAGTTTATCGCCAAATACTACCAGGGGAGTGATTAATCCACTGGGGAGTGTTTTGTAAGCGCGAAGGAACAGAGATATGAGCAGTGCAACACCAACACGATCAAACCTCCTTGCCCTGAAAGGGGAGAAGCAGCTCGCGACGGACGGGTCGAACCTCCTCAAGAACAAACGGGACGCCCTCGTAAAGGATTTCTTCAAGTTTGTGAGCGACTGCGTTGCCCTGAGGGAGCAACTTGAAAAGGATATTAACGGCGCCATGGGAACCCTCGAACTGGCGAAGGCGATTATCGGCGAGGAGGCGCTCCGTTCCTTTGCCTTTGCGTCAAGGAGGGACATCTCTCTCGATATGACGGTTGAGAATATCTGGGGGCTTGGGGTGCCCAAGATTGAAGAGAAGGATCTGAGACGACGGATGGATGAGCGGGGGGTCTCTCCCATCGGTGAAAGTCCCTGGGCCATGGATGTGTCGAGGAGGTTTGAGGAGATAGTGACCGAGATTATCGGGATTGCCTCAAGGGAGACGAAGCTCAAGATGCTCGGTGAAGAGATTAAGATGACCACGAGGCGGGTCAATGCCCTCGATGAGATGATAATCCCTGAGATTACCAAAACGATAAGGAGCATTAGCACCGTTCTCGAGGAGAGGGAGAGGGAAGATATATACAGGCTCAAACGGTTTAAGAAGAGGAAGATGTGAGCCTGGAGAACACAGGTGAAAGAGAAGCGAGGTGAGTACACAGCTCGTTCATTCCCTTGCCTACGGGACGGTAGCCGGGCTTTCGAGTATTGCCGGCGTCTTCATACTCCTCGCGAATGAGCGGTGGGCGCTGAGGAACTCGATACTGTTTATCGGGTTTGCCGCAGGGGTCATGCTCACCGTGGCCTTCCTGCACATTCTCCCCGAGGCCCTCGAGGCAAATCAGAGCGCGCTCCTCATCGTTCTTATTACTCTCCTTGTTTTTTACGTACTTGAGCATATCCTCATGATACACTCCTGTGCGGAGGAGGAGTGTGAAACCCACCCTATGGGGTGGATAGGGTTTGTCGGAATTGGGTTCCACTCGTCCCTCGACGGCATGGCGATCAGTATCGGCTTTGAGTCGAGTTTCAATATCGGGATTGTGGCGAGTATCGGTGTGCTTCTCCATAAACTGCCTGCAGGGATGAATATTACCGCCCTCCTCCTCCATACAGGTTACGGGAGGAGGAGGACCCTCGTCATGTCGCTCATTGTTGCCGTTGCGACACCCATAGGGGCGATTGTTGCTCACCTCCTTTTTAAGGGGGTATCTCCCGCAACACTTGGGGCTCTGCTGGCGTGTTCCGCGGGCTCCTTTATCTATATCGCCGCAGCCGACCTCCTGCCTGAGACCCATCGGAACTCGAGGAAGTCGAACATCATCCTTGTCATTGCAGGCGGGCTCCTCGTCTACATGGTGAGCACTCTTATTAAAGGACATTGAGAAGGTGAGACGTCTATGATTGAGAGGTATACGAGAAGAGAGATGGCGGCGATCTGGTCGCCGGAGAACCGGTTCAGACGGTGGCTCGATGTAGAGCTGGCGGCGTGCGAGGCGTGGAACAGGCTCGGGAAGATACCGGATGGGAGCCTCACGACCATCAGGGAGAAGGCGTGCTTCGACATCAAGCGGATAGATGCAATCGAGAAGACGGTCAAGCACGATGTGATCGCCTTCCTTACCTCCGTTGCCGAGTTCGTCGGCCCCGACTCGCGGTACATACATATGGGGCTCACCTCGTCGGACGTCCTTGACACCTCCCTTGCCCTCCTGCTGAAGGATGCGGCGTCGCTTCTTATCAGGGATATCACGGGGTTGATGGAGGTCATCAGAGAGCGGGCCTTTGAACACAGGATGACCGTCATGATCGGGCGGAGCCACGGCATACACGCCGAGCCGACGACCTTCGGCCTCAAAATGGCCCTCTGGTACGACGAGATGAAGCGGAACCTCCTGAGGATGAAGAGGGCCCGCGATGTCATAAGCTATGGCAAGGTATCCGGCGCGGTGGGGACCTTCGCCAATCTGCCGCCTTTTGTCGAGGAGCATGTCTGCAGGACGCTCGGCCTCAGGTGCGCCCCTGTCTCGACCCAGGTTGTCCAGAGGGATAAACACGCCGAGTACTTTTCCACGCTGGCTATTATCGCAACCTCTATCGAGAAGTTCGCCGTTGAGATACGCCACCTCCAGAGGACGGAGGTTCTCGAGGCGGAGGAGCACTTCACCAGGGGGCAGAAGGGGTCGTCGGCGATGCCCCACAAGCGGAACCCCGTCCTCTCTGAGAACCTTACTGGCCTCGCACGGCTGGTCAGGGGGTATGCTCAGGCATCCCTCGACAACATGCCCCTCTGGCACGAACGTGACATAAGCCACTCCTCGGTGGAGAGGGTGATAGGACCCGACGCGACCATACTGGTCGATTTCATGCTGGCGAGGATGACCACCCTCGTCAGAGACCTCGTCGTCTATCCGAAGAACATGGAGAAGAACCTCCACCTCCTCCGGGGGCTCATCTTCTCACAGAAGGTGCTCCTCGCCCTGGTCGAGAAGGGTGAGACGAGAGAGAATGCCTATCGGCTTGTTCAGCGGAACGCCATGAAGGTGTGGAAGGGGAAGGGCGACTTCAAGTCGCTTCTAAAGAAGGACAGGGAGGTCACGAAGAGGCTGAAGAGAGGCGAGATAGATGGCTGTTTCGATATGTCGAGCCACCTGGCCAATGTGGAGTATATCTTCAAGAGGGTCTTTGGTGAGAATAAATGAACGGTACGACCTGAATAACATGGAGGGAATGTAATGAAGAGGCTGGAGAAACTCTACGAGGGGAAGGCGAAGGTCATCTATGGGACCGATGATCCCGACCTT
>JBHHXU010000173.1:0-4442 GCA_046757185.1 Thermodesulfobacteriota bacterium | reverse complement strand
TGTCACTGACCTTGTGGAGGCAATAGTGCTTGAAAGCCGCATTAAGGAGGGAACGGTTCATGTCTTTACCGGACATACCACCACAAGCATACACCTTAACAATGCCGATCCTGACCTTGCAAAGGATTTTCACGATTTTATGAGCGAACTTATCCCCAACAACCCCTCCTACCACCACAACAAGGGTGAATACGGAAGTAATGCAGATGCCCACTTTAAATCACTCCTCGTCGGCAACGGCGTCACCATTCCGATCACCAAGGGGAAACTCGCCCTCGGACAGTGGCAGGCCGTCTACTTTTCAGAGTTCGATGGCCCAAGAAACCGGTTGATATCGGTCAAGGTAATAGGGATAGTCCTGCGCTGACCGGCATGAGGGTAATAGGCGGATCCGCTAAGGGGAGGAGGCTCGTCTCCCTCAGGGGTCTTACCATAAGGCCCACCTCTGAGAAGGTGAGAGAGGCGGTTTTTGATATACTGCAAGGCTATTTTCCCTGTGAGCGTATCCTGGATATTTTTGCCGGCACGGGCGCCATGGGAATTGAAGCAATGAGTCGCGGTGCAGGAGAGGCGGTCTTTATCGATGCCAATCGCCGGGTCGCCTCGTTGATACGGGAGAACCTTGAGAGAACCGGTTTTTCGCAGAGGGCAAAGGTATTACAGATGGATGCCGTAGACGCAATTAAACTCCTCAGCAGCAGGAGGGAGAGGTTCGACCTCGTCTTCATCGATCCTCCCTACGAAAACTCCCTCATCGAGAAGGTTCTGACCTGTATCGATCATGATGGACTTCTCACCGCGGGGGGGGTGGCGGTCTCCGAGTCATCCAGAAAGAGGGGCGACCAGGGGAAGCTCGCAACGCTTACACTCTTTAAAAAGAGGGGCTACGGTGATACGGTGGTATCATTCTATAAGGCCCCGGAGACGGTTTGACAGGGATGGTAAAGGGTTCAGTCATCTATCCGGGTACGTTCGATCCGATAACGCTCGGTCATATCGATGTCATTGAGAGGGGACTCAAGCTCTTTGATCACCTGATTGTGGCCGTTGCGGGAAGCTCGGCAAAGGGTACCCTCTTTACGGTCGAGGAGAGGGTGGAGATGATACAGGGTGTCGTCGGAGAACACCGGAACCTGGCTATCGAGAGCTTCGACGGCCTCCTTGTTGATTACGTAGCAAGGAGGGAGATAAACGCCGTATTGAGGGGGCTCCGGGCCGTATCCGACTTTGAATATGAATTCCAGATGGCCTTGACCAATAGAAAGATCAATGAAAAGGTTGAGACTATCTTCATGATGACCGCCGACCGGTACTCCTACATAAGTTCACGGTTTATCAAGGAGATATCGAGGCTCGGCGGGAGTGTTGATTACTTTGTTCCCGAGAATGTAGCAATGAGGCTCAGGGAGAAACGCAAATAATGAAACTAGCAAAGAGGGTTCGAGACATCAAGGAGTCGCCCACCCTCGCCATCACCGCTAAGGCAAAGGCGCTCAGGGCAAAGGGGTACAACGTCATCGGGTTCGGCGCCGGTGAGCCCGACTTCGACACGCCGAAGAATGTAAAGGATGCCGCCGTCACTGCTGTCGAAGCCGGCTTTACCAAGTACACCGCCGTCGGGGGGATCGACGAGCTGAAGGATGCCGTAAGAGAGAAGTTTAAAAGGGATAACGGCCTCGACTATGAAAGGGACGAGATACTCGTCTCCTGCGGCGGCAAGCACTCCTTTTTTAACCTCTGTCAGGCCCTCTTCGAGGAGGGTGATGAGGTCATCCTCCCCGCACCCTACTGGGTCTCCTATCCCGTCATGATAGCCATGACAGGGGCCACACCGGTGATTATTCAGACCGGCGAAGAGAGCGGCTTCAAGATGACCCCGGAACAGTTCAGGAACAGTATCACCCCCGCCGCGAAGGCGATAGTGATAAACAGCCCCTCCAACCCGACCGGCGCCGCTTACGACGGCGATGAGCTCAAAGCGATCGCCGACATCGCCGTCGAGTACGGGCTCTGCATCATCTCCGATGAGATATATGAACGGCTCTGTTACGACGACTTCCAGTTTGTATCCGTAGCCTCCCTCTCCAAGGAGATAAGGGAACAGACCATCCTGTTGAACGGCGTCTCAAAGACCTACGCCATGACGGGGTGGAGGATAGGGTATGCCGCGGGACCGCGGGAGATCATAAAGGCCATGACCAACATACAGAGCCAGTCCACATCAAACCCCACCTCCATCAGTCAGAAAGCGGCACTTGAGGCGATATCGGGCCCCCAGGACGCCGTGTCGGAGATGGTAAGGGAGTTCGACAGGAGGAGACGGGTCATGGTAAACGGGCTCAACGTCATTGACGGGGTAAGCTGCACTATGCCGCAAGGCGCCTTCTATGTCTTCCCCAGCATATCAGGTTGCCTCAAGAGGTCCTTCAAAGGGAAGGTGATTGACGGGTCCATCGTATTTGCAGACTTTCTCCTCGATGAGGCTGAGGTTGCCGTCGTCCCCGGTGAGGCCTTCGGCGCCGAGGGGTACATGCGCCTCTCCTATGCAACATCGATGAAAAACATAGAGGAGGGTGTCAGGCGGATCGGGAAGGCGGTTAAAAAACTGGCGTAGAGGGTGCAGACGAATTTCGTTTCCCTACATACCCCCCCTCTGCTCTGAAAAAATCTCGGCCTCAATGGGGTTGATAGCAACGCCCTCGTCTTTCCACTCCCCCGGCTTAAGACCCGCCTTAAGGCAGGTGTGGTCGAGGAACTGTTCCCTCTCCCACCCGTATTCGGTCGCCACCTGCGGAAGGAGCACCCCCTTGTTGGCCCCCTTCATTATGTAGATGCCGTCTCTCCCCACCTCTATCTCCGAGACATCCCCTATCTTCTTCAGAGGAGTGAGAACAGAAATCTCCAGGGTGACCTCCCTGAGCTCCTCAGGGGTCAGGGGTTCAAATCTCGGATCGGTCGTTGCCGCAGCAACGGCCATATCCGATATCGTCTCGTAGAGAGGGGTCGGACTCCCAAAAGAGCCGATGCATCCCCGAAGCTCTTTACCCTTATGAAGGCTCACGAATGCCCCTCTCCCCTTCTCACAGAGTGCCTCATAGGGGACGTCGATAGACGGTGGTTCCCCTCCCCCGATACAAGAGGCGATGGCTTCCCGTGCAATCTTGAAAAGCAGGTCTCTCTCTTCACTGGAAAACGTCATGGCAAAATATTCCTTTCATCAGCAGTAACAATCCTCCTGTTCCATACTCCACACTACTGTACTCCTCACGTAGAGCGAATACTCATTAAAGGCTATCTGACCATGCAAGTCAAGTGGTTTACCATCTTCCCCTTGACACTCTTCATATAATCGGTTAGGATTGGCCTCTATGAAAAAGGGAAAAGAGATAAAAAAGATAATCTTCATCGAGGCAAAGCCGCCGGATTTTCATATCTTCTCCAGGATGCCGCTGCCCCGTCTCGGAACCATTCTCCTGGGGACCATCCTCAAACAGGAGGGGTATGAGGTGTGGAGCTACGTGGAGGAGCTGGCCGAACTTGATCTGAAGGACATCCTCACGGCCGATGCCGTCGGTATATCGACGATAACGT
Source organism: Thermodesulfobacteriota bacterium (assembly GCA_046757185.1). Taxonomy (GTDB): domain Bacteria; phylum Desulfobacterota; class GWC2-55-46; order S146-70; family JAUXIU01; genus JBHHTR01. The sequence continues at coordinate 851 of JBHHXU010000173.1, read as the reverse complement.
CCACCACCCCCCGCTCCTATGAGATAGCGGATCAAATCAGGAAACACGGCATCACCGTCTTCATGGGCGGCCCCCACGTCACCTATATGCCCGATGAGGCCCTTGAACACTGCGACTATGTGATTCGCGGCGAGGCCGACGAGATTATCCTGGATTTTGTCAGGGCCCTTGAGGCAGGTGAAGGGTTCGAGTCTATTCCCGGTCTCTCTTACAGGCAGGACGGTGAGGTTGTTCACAACAGGAGTGTCTCTCTCTGCAAGGACCTGGATGCCCTCCCAGCCCCCGACTATGCCATCCTCAAGGGGGTCGGGAAGGATGCCTATAAGAAGCTCTATATTGCCCCCATCATGACCGCACGGGGGTGCCCCTACGACTGCAGTTTCTGTTCCGTCACCTCCATGTTCGGCCACAAATACCGGTTCAGGAGCAAGGAGAAGGTGCTGGATGAGCTCCGCATCCATAAGGAGGCCGGCGGGGATTTCGTCTTCTTCTATGACGATAACTTTACGATCAACAGGAAGCGCTCAAAGGAGCTCCTTCAGGCCATGATTGATAGTGACCTTACGCCCCAGTGGACGGCACAGGTGAGTGTTGATGTGGCGAAGGACCTTGAACTCGTCAAGCTGATGCAGAAGTCAAGGTGCTACACCGTCTATATCGGTCTTGAGTCGATAAATCCCGAGACCCTCAAGGCGTATAACAAGAAACAGTCGGTGGAGGATATCGAGAACTGCATAACCACACTCCACCAGCACAACATCAATGTACACGGCATGTTCGTCTTCGGCTCGGATGAGGACACGATAGAGACCATCCATGCGACAGTGGACTTTGCGAAGCGGAACAATATC
>JBHHXU010000172.1:0-4459 GCA_046757185.1 Thermodesulfobacteriota bacterium | reverse complement strand
TCGAGAAGTTGCCTGTGCAATCGTTCGATCAGATTGAGCGATTCCATATAGGCGTCAAGGGCCTTCTGGAGCATGTCACGCCGCGCATACTCGTTTCCAAGGTTGTTAAAGGAGGCCCTGCCCGCGTACGGCTTCTGAACGGCATCCTGCCAGAGTGTGAGGTCGTCCCTCCACGCATAGTTCCTCTTTATGGTGCCCGCCGAATAGAGAGCGGTTATGACGAGGAAGATAACGACCGAAATCGTCTGCGCCCACCTCCTTGAAATGAGCTCACGGGCAACCCCTGCCTTGAGCGCCATGGCGATGAGGATGACATAGGCGACGGAGGGAATATAGGTATACCGCTCCGAGAAGGTCGCCTCCTTTTTGAAGAGGGCGACGAAGAAGGTCGGGATGAGGGGGACAAAAATCCAGAGGAGGAGGAAAAAAATAATCCTGCTTCTTTTGTACGACACGGCAAGGATGAGGAAGAAGAGGACGGTGATGAAGAGTGCGACAATACTCTTCCCCTCAAGGAGCGATGTTGCGAAGTCAAGCTCATAGTAGTTCAGGAGGTTTGTCGGGAAGAGCATCTTCTTCAGGTAGAGAACAAAATGGATGGGGACATTGATAAGGAAACCGTATATGTCGGGGTCCATCGCCAGTGGGGTCACCTCGCCAAGGGCCGAGACCCGCAGGAGGTAGTAGACCACCCCTATGACAACGAAACCGGTATATCGCTTCACCCATCGGGAAAGGGGCGTCAGCGATTCACCCTTCACGGCCAGGTCGTAGGCGACCATCAGGAGAGGGAGGGTGACAGCGGTCTCCTTGCTGATCGCCGAGAGGAAGAAGAAGAGGAGAGAGAGGGCGTACCGGAGCCTACCCCCCGTCTCCCGTGAAGTGACATAGCAGTAGAAGGCCAGGAGGAAGAAGAGGGCGAAGGAGAGCTCCGTCACCGCCGCTATCCAGACTACCGCCTCGGTATGGAGGGGGTGTGTCGCGAAGAGGACACCGGCAATGAGGGGGAAGAGGTACGGTATCACCATCTTTTCACCTCCCCTCTCTCCGACACCTCCGGGGCCGCTCAGGAAAAAGATGGCGGTAAAAAAGACGACCACAGACGTAACGGCGTGGAAGAGGATATTGACCAGGTGGAAAGCGGATGCCTTGAGACCGGCAGTGTGGTAGATGAGGGTGTAAATAACATGGGATATGGGGCGGTAGTACTGTCCCACCCCCTCACCCTCCGCCACCGACCAGCTCGATGAGCAGAGGATTCGCGGGAGATTACTGAACTCCCTTATCAGCTCATTTTTCTCCACATAGAAGTGGTCGTCGTGGACAAAGCCGTTCGGAATGGCAGTGAGATAAACCAGGATGGAGAGGACAAATATACCTGCAGGGATAAAGAGTCTCGCTCTATCGTTCACTTTCAACGTCTTTTTCTCCATCGTTACTTAAATGCAATCCGAATCCTCGTGACCCGCATGAGCCGTTCTCCTCACCTTTCTCTCGTCCTTCATAATCGTCAAAGAAATTATTTAATCCGTCCCTATCGTAGAGCACACCGATGCTTCCGCAAGTGGCCGCCCCCTGGGACAGGTCGCCGCCCCTGTAGGAATCGTCCCCGGAGAAGTCTGCCAGCACGCCGATACCGAAGTCGTGTCCCGCCCCCTGGGCGACACCATAAGTTACCATATACGTATCGTCTCCCCTCTCATCGATGAGGGCTCCAGCCGAAACGTGCACCCCGGCTCCCTGTGCATACCTCCCCGCTATATACCTGTCGTCACCCGCCAGGTCGTGCAGGATGCCCAGGGAGTACCAGTAGCTCGACCCCTGAGAAAAGTAGTCACCCACATAGGTGTCGTTTCCCCTGCCGTCGACCAGCACCCCTATCCCTCCCGGGGCGCCCACCGACGACCTGTACGGCCTCAGACCGATTGCAAAGCCCTGAGAGAGGCTCTGTGTGGCATATTCGGGGTCCCTGTGGTCCGGGTATCTTCCGCCTGCAGAGTAGTAGTCGTCCCCCTCCCTGTCGACCAGCGCACCGAACCCCCTGACCGAGGCGTACCCCTGTGACAGCCTGTGGGCCTCATAGGTATCGTCTCCCCCTCCGTCAATGACCATTCCGATACCGAAGATGGCCGCCCCCTCCCCGTAGGATGCAGTAACATAACGGTCATCCCCCTCCCGGTCAAGGAGGAGCCCCGTCCCCAGGATGCCGCACCCCTGAGAAAACCGTCCTGAAAGATAGGTATCATCCCCCCTCCTGTCCATCACGATGCCGGTACCGAGGAGGGCCGCACCGTGGGAGAGATGTTCCCTGGCAATATACCGGTCGTTTCCGGCAAGGTCGATCACGACGCTCATCGGGTATCCACCGGTGGACGCACCGGCGCCACCCTCATAGAGGTCGTCGCCGCCGAAGTCGATGATAACAGAGGTGTCCCCCCTGTAGCGTGCCGTTCCCGTCCCCCCGATAACGCCCCTCCCGAACCTGCTTTCTATGACATCGATGATGTCGCCGCTTCCCGCATCGCCGGGAATGGAGGGGTTCCTCTTCAGCGCCTCCACATCCATCACCTCAAGGGCCTCTGTCACTGCCGGTGAGACCAGCCGCGCCGCTTCGGCCGCGGAGGCGAAGAGCATGGGGTAGTCAATCTTCCGAACAATCCTGAGGAGCCTCAGGAGCGCCTCGTCATCACCGGACTCCACCTCTTCTACCTCATCAGAGAGCGCCTCCAGCGCATTCTCCCGTAGAAAGCCCGCTTCATCCGGAGTCAGCCCCTTCAGGGCCGCCTCCCTGTACGACTCCACGCGGGCAGCCACACCGACAATATACTCCACCAGGTCACTCACACTCTTTAACGACGGGGCGCCTCCCCCCTCCGGGGTAAAGTCGGCGTCAAGTCTCCCGGCGGCCTCTCCGATCAGCCGATCCACCTCAAGCCTGTCATCACTGCCATCGAGGAGTGAGCGGGTGATCCCCCGTGAAAGGGGGATGATATTGGTCGGGTTCCGGAGGAGGTAGTTGATCTCACCCAGCCTGAAGGGGTTCTCCGGCGACACCCTGTAGCTGTCGGCGAGACGGCTCTTCAAGTGCAGCTGTATCAGCGTCTCCCTGAAGCCGTCCGACTTCCCCTCCCCCTCAAGTGAACGATAGAGCGGTGACGGCGATGCGGCAAGACCTCTCTGTATATCATCTATCTCGCTGTGTTCCCTGACCGTGGCAGGCGCCCTCCTCCTCTCCCCTACCTCCGCCTCTACCTCCAGCTCTTCACCCCCTCTGAGGAGTGTCAGCCCCATCCGCCCTCCCACCCCTCTCTCTTTCACCGCCTCCTGTAACCGTTCATGCGGTCTGTCTCCCTCCTTGCCGAAGGGCTTACCGTCAATGGCGATAATTGTGTCCCCGGCTATCAGCCCCGCCCTCTCCGCCTCACTCCCCTCAATAACGTACTCCACGGTAATACCGGCTGCCTCGTTAGCGCTCCCCTCTCCTGCCGTTCCCATGGAGATGCCGAGGAAGGGGCTGCTCCCTTCCTCTTCAGGCGCCTCGAAGGGTGGAAAGAAGAGGGGGTTATAGCCGCTCTCCCCCTCTCCCCCATCGCTCACGGTTGTCAGGGAACAGCCGTTCACAGCGAGGAGCAGTACGGAAATAAGCAGACAATAACAGCGTAAACGGCAGCCTCCCCTCATACCTTCACCCCCATCTTACTCTCTCCTTCATCAGGCACCTCACCGCAGGGGGTTCATAGGATACCCCCCGTCGAAAAGGAGGGCCATAGAGCGCACGGACGCCCTTTTCACACCTCTCTGAATCGCCCTCCTCTTCCGCAGCATCCTCGGGATGAGCCTCAATTTATAGAGCTCTCTCCTGAAGATTGCCGGACGCACCGGGAGGGAGGCAAGGAGGATCGCCCCCTCGACAGAAAAGGCGAAGAGGATACGGGGGAGATTGGCAAGGAGAAGCCGCGACGGCATGTCCTTGATGACGACGAAGAGCTTGTTCGCCACCTTTCCCGCCATCCTCCCGAGGGAGTAGCTCCTGCCGCCGGAGGTGCCCCCCATCATGTGATAGACGACGGCCGTCGGGACGTAGAGGCACCTGAACCCCTTTAACTGGGCCCTGAAGCTCAGGTCAACGTCCTCAAGGTAGGCGAAAAAGTCCTCGTCGAAGAGGCCGACCTCCTCAAAGAGCTCCCTTCGGTAGACGGCGGCTCCCGCACAGGCCCCGAAAACATACTCCTCCCTGTTGTATTCAGGGCCGTCCTCCCTCCTCGCGCCCCGTTTGAAGGCCAGGCCGTACCGGCTGAAGCCGTCGCCTGCCGTATCGATGATGTTCCTCCGGTAGAAGTTGAGCATCTTTGACGCACAGAAACCCGTCTCCGGGCGCCGCTCCAGCGCACTGACCAACTCCTCCAGCCACCTCGGGTCGACCTCCGTGTCGTTGTTGAGTAGTGCGATGTACTCTCCC
>JBHHXU010000171.1:0-4515 GCA_046757185.1 Thermodesulfobacteriota bacterium | reverse complement strand
GTTTTGTGTCTGCCGATATAATTACCCGACTATCTGGTTCAGTTCAAAGATGGGAAGGAGTATTGCCAGGACGATAAAACCAACGACGACGCCCATGAGGAGTATGAGGAGCGGCTCTAACAACGTTAACGCCCTTTTTACACCATTCTCAAACTCCTGCTCATACGTCTCCGACGCCTTTAACAACATTTCACCGAGATTACCGCCCCGCTCACCGATGGTTATCATATGGCTCACTATCCGGGGGGCAACCTCCTCCCTTTCGATGCTCGCAGAGAGGGGCGCACCTTCCGTAACCCCCTTGATGGCCCTCTCCACTACCCCCTTGAAGACCGTATTGTCCATGGCCCCCTTCGTTATCTCCAGAGATCTGAGTATCGGCAAGCCACCCTGCAGAAGGGTACCGAGTGTCCTGGTGAGGTTTGCGATAGAGAAGTGTGCAATGAGTCTTCCGACAACCGGAACCTTGAGAGACCACCGGTCCAGCGCCCCCTTCCCGTCGGGCCTCCTCAAGGCAAACCGAATACCGAAGATAGACAACACCGTAACGAGAAGAAGGAGGGGCCATATGGTACGCAGGAGATGGGCAATAGAGAGAAGAACGATAGTTATGAAGGGCATGGTAGCCGATGAATCCTCAAAGACAACCATTATCTTCGGAATGACAAAAATAAAGAGGAAAGAGAGCACACCACACCCGGCGATAATCATGAAGAGGGGGTAGATCAGGGCGGCACGGACATCCCGAGCAATCCTGGCCCTTGTCTCAAGATAGTCTGCAAGCCGTGCCAGCACCTCATCGAGGGAGCCGCTCGCCTCCCCTGCCGCAACCATTCCCCGGTAGACCCCCGGGAATATCGACGGATAGGTCTCAAGCGCGCCGGCAAGGGAGCTGCCCTGGGAAACGGCCTCATTGACCCTGAGCATGACCGCTCCCAGCCTCGCGCTTCCCCTCTCTCGTGCCACCACATCGAGCGCCTCGGTAAGGGACGCCCCCGCCTTCAAGAGGGTCCCGAGCTGCCTGGTTGTCATTGCGAGCTCCTGCGCTGTCACCGAGACTCGGCCGGAGGCGCCCGGCAGAAGCTCGGTTACCTCCTTCGGGTAGAGGCCGTCATTCTTCAGCTTCTGGATAGCGTCTTGAAGCCTGGCAGCATCGAGCGTGCCTGAGGCCTCACTCCCCGTGCCGTCATACGCCTTATATCTGAATTGGGACATCTACTCTCCTCCTCTACGACCCATCAGGTGACATGGGTTGCCCTCAGTATCTCTTCGAGGGTCGTAATCCCCGCTGCCACCTTTTCAAGACCGTTTTCACGGAGTGTCCTCATCCCCTTCGCAATGGCATGCTTCCTGAGGCTGTCCGCATCGGGGTCATTGAGGATAACGGGGTGCATATCGTCATCGATAATGAGGAGTTCGAATATCCCCGTCCTGCCGTGATACCCCGTCTCAAAACACCGCTTACACCCCACCGCCCTCCAGAGCCGCGGGAGCTCCCCCTTGAAGAGGGAACGCTCCTCGGCCTTCGGTGTGTACTCCTGTTTACAGTGTGGACAGAGGAGACGGACGAGCCTCTGGGCAATGACGGCGGAGAGGGAGGAGGCCACCAGAAACCGCTCTATCCCCATGTCGACAAGCCGTGTAACCGCCGTCGGGGCGTCGTTGGTGTGGATTGTTGAGATAACGAGGTGGCCGGTCAAAGAGGCGTGGATGGCAATCTCCGCCGTCTCCCTGTCCCGTATCTCTCCGACCATGATGACGTCCGGATCCTGCCGCAGAATCGACCGGAGGCCGTTGGCAAAGGTCAACCCGACCTTGGGATTGACCTGTATCTGCCCGACTCCCTTCAACTGATACTCCACCGGGTCCTCAACGGTTATGATGTTCCTCTCCGTCGAGTTTATCCTGTTCAGCGCCCCGTAGAGGGTCGTCGTCTTTCCGGAGCCCGTCGGCCCGGTAACCAGTATAATGCCGCTGCTCCTCTTGAGGAGGGAATCCATCGCCTCCTCCTGATGGGGGTCAAGACCGAGGGATTCAAAACCGATGACTCCACCCTTCCGGTCGAGGAGCCGTAGCACCACCCGCTCCCCGAAGGAGGTTGGAACCGTAGAGACCCGCACATCGATGTCCCTCCCCGCTATGAGGAGTCTGATCCTCCCGTCCTGGGGGAGCCTCCTCTCAGCAATATCAAGGCCGGCCATGACCTTTACCCTCGATACAATCGCATCCTGAATAGACTTCTGGATGGAGATAGCCGGGTAGAGGATGCCGTCAACCCTGAACCTCACCTCCACCAGCCGCTCGTACGGCTCTATGTGGATGTCGCTTGCCCGCTCCTTTACGGCCTGAAAGAGGAGGGAGTTCAACAGCCTTATGATGGGGGCCTCATCGGTAAATTCAAGGAGATCCTTCGGCTCCTCCCACTCCGTGGCGAGGGATTCGAGACTTTCGCTGTCGATCTCCCCTATCACCTTGTGGACCGACCCGGAGGGGCGATCATAGAATCGGTGGATGGCGTCGAGGATGCGCTTTTCCCCTGCAAAAGCAGGGGTAACGGGAGAGGCGAGGAGTTTTTCAATATCGTCGAGGGCAAAGATCCGTTGAGGGTCCGCCATGGCAACGAGAACCTTACCGTCAACCCGTCTCAAGGGGAGGACGAGATTTCCTTTGGCGAAGGAGAGGGGCACCATCTCGAGAAGAGCGGGGTCTATATCCTCTTCATGTATCTCGTCGATCGTGGCAAATCCCCTCCCCTCTACTCTGTCTGAGCTTTCATTCTTCATCTGTTCTCCTCTCATCTCCCCTATCAATCGTCGCCTCCTGACCCTCGCTCTTCTCTTTCGCAGTCTCCCCGCCGAACGTCACCATGAGGGTATTGTTCACCCTATCTATCGAGTGGTGAGGTACCTTGTCATCGGAGAAGTCGATGACCACCCTGCTCTTATCAGGGTGGTCACCGATACGAATCCTCTTAATAACCCCTTCGTCGATATCTATTGACCTTTCGTGTAAGGAATTCTTTACCCCCCAGATATCAATCACGAGCCGGTCCGGCGAATCGAGACGAAAAGAGTTATAGCTGCCGGGCGGTCCGTTACCGACTATCGTAACAACCGTTTCACCCTCCCCACTGTCTGTTTTAATTCCCACGATCCTGTCACCCTTTGCCGGTACTACGGCAGGGGGGCCTGGTTCAGCCATCGACGGCGCTCCATCCACTCTCACCTCAACAGTATCGGGAGGCGTTGTTTCTCTGGTCACCTCTTCCTCGACTTCTGGAACCGACTCCTCCGCAACTATCCCTTTCAAAACCACCGGTTCAACCGAACGAGCCTGATACTTTTCAACCGGTTCTTCCCTTCTACCCTCTCTCCTTCCCTCATCCGTCTCCCCGTCACCACTCTCTTCTCCCCCCCCACCTGTCTCCTCCTCTTTCCTCTCACCCTTCTTCCTCTCATACTCCTCTTCTTTCCGTTTCTTGAGACCCTCAAGCTCTTCAAAGTCCTTCACAATATAGGGGGTAATAAAAACAAGGAGATTTTTCTTCTGCCTCTTCTTTGTCTTGAACTTGAAGAGCCATCCGAGGAGGGGGATATCACCGAGGAGGGGAACCTTGGTAATGTTATTGGTCTCTACTTCCTGAATGAGCCCACCAATCACCGCCGTCTGTCTGTCCTTCACTACAACAGAGGTTCTGGCGGACCGCTTCGTGGTGATGATATCCGTCGCCTGGACGGTCGTCGTGGCAAGGGCCGAAATCTCCTGATAGAGGTCGAGCTTGACGTAGTTTTCTTCACTGATCTGCGGGGTAATCCGCAGTGTAATACCAACATCCTCCCTCTCGATGGACTGGATGAGCGGCTGACTGGTAGTCGTCGACTCCCGCTCCAGCTTGCTCAAAAAGGGAACGTTCTCAGCAATGATGATCTCCGCCTCCTTATTGTCGCTGGTAAGGATATGGGGGGTAGAGAGAACATTGACGACATCCTTAAAGTCGGCAAGCCTGAAAAGGGCCGCGAAGCCGGGAGCGGTGAGGTCAGAGGAGGAGCCGTCAGGTGCCGTAATGGGGACGGTGAGGAAGTTTGCCAGCCCCCCGACGGTGAGACCGGCAAGTCCGGTCATAACAGACGAGAGGGTCGACGAGTCTACCGTTCCCACCCCCCCTATAACGACAGGCTCCCCCCCCTCCTTTCCCGCTAACCGCCACTTCGTACCCAGGTCCAGCGCCTTGTCGATGGAGACTTCGGTAATCATCGCCTCCACAAAGACCTGCCGCGGCCTCCTGTCAAGCTTCTTAATAACCTGAACGAGATTCTGATAGTCGGGGGGAGAGGCAATGACGATAAGGGCGTTGGTTGCTTTATCGGGTGTTATCCTGATCTCGCCTGAAAACTCGGTCGGTTTGGTGGGCGCACCACCCTGCGCTCTTCGGACACCCGTCGTGTTTACGGGCCCCTCCAACACCTTGGCCAGCTCCAGGACATCGGCATTCTCCAGGTAGTAGACATTGACATT
>JBHHXU010000170.1:0-4546 GCA_046757185.1 Thermodesulfobacteriota bacterium | reverse complement strand
TGGATAACACAAAGCCCCCTGGCAATGCCCTGGGCTTAACTGAATGGATGCTAAGCGAGATTTAAAGTGCTTCTCTTTTGATACAGCTCATCTATAGTCACGTATGACCAGCTCACGGTCAGGCTCTCCCTCTTCAACCCTACGGTCAATGAGAATAACCTTCACAAGGCCATACTCTTCCGGGATTTGAATGGTAGTAAAATAGTCATCAAGGAGTTCTTTGATCTTACGAGGTGTCATTTCCATGGGCGTCTCATCCGACACGGATATCAAAAGACGTTCACGATCTCTTCTCATCTCGATATAGCGGGGGTCGAAGCCCTTGTCTCTCAAAACTGCTGTTTGCACATCGACTTCCATCGTCTTAATGAAACCGTCTACGATTTTGATCTTATTATATTCCCGTACCGCAATTGCCGCGACAAAAGCTATCGCTACAAGTACAATCACAATAAACATCACTAAGTGTTTACGGTTTTTTTTCATTGCGCCGTCCATATCAGCGAAGGTCTCTATTTCCGCATTGGGGTAAAGTTTGGCTGTTCCTGTGCGTATGCCTCGGAAATATTTAACCACAGAACAGGCAGATTGCACAGATTATTTGTCGCGGCCATGTATTGCGCCTGGCACAGGGCTAAACCTGCTCCCCTAAAAAGACGTGAAAAAATGATGGATTTGCGTGAAAATGTGGGCGATTATGGGTTGGAAGCAAGTGGGGGTCAGGCAGGATACAGCAGGAAACTGTTCTTTAGACCTTTATGGAGATGTGGGAAATAGAACCTGCCTGAAAACTAAAACATCCGATCATAAAATGATCAAATCCCCTACGACAATCACTTATAACTGGCAATAATTGGTCTCAGGATACCACTGTGGGCCAAATAGTAGAGTGTATATCCCACTTCAGTAGTGTCCATACGTTTAACCATGTAACCAGGTGAAATATAGGTTTTTTATGGCCCAAAAAACTTTTTAGGGTTATACGCTTGACTGCCACACTCCCAACATATAGGGATATGAAGGATTATCCTAAAGACACACGTGAGTTTGAAAAGTGTTTTGCAACTGAAGAAGCGTGCCGAGAATATCTTTATCAAGTGCGGTGGCCAAATAGATTTATCTGTTCGCTCTCTGCAATCATAGAGAATTCTTGTGTTTGGGATTAAAAAAAGACGACCATTTATTGGAAAGTACGTTCTTCGTTTACATGAGTTTTGAATGACGGCTAAAGCCCTCGAATACGATGACTCGGTTATATCGAGAGTAGGAGTGAAGGTCGCGAAGTGACGAGAAGCACAACTCTTTCCCTCTTCAGATCTATTTCCTGTCTTTCCCACTCTTCACAGATCATATTCTGATTCTCACAGATTGTGAACCCTCAAGCCTTAGACCAGAAAGAGGTAATCTGTGTTCATCGGCGCCGATCTTTGTCCAATCTAGAGAGCCAAAAAAAAGAGAGGGGTGCATATGAGAAGAGGACGTTATCTGTCGTCGACGAGCTTCTTGAGATTTCTCCTGTAATCCCCCTTGACGACCCCCCGTTCGGTGATAATCGCCGTTACAAGGCTGTGGGGGGTAATATCGAAGGCCGGGTTTCTCACCTTCACCCTCCTCGGTGCGATGCGGCACCCCTTTATATGGGTTACCTCATCAATGCTCCTCTCTTCAATGGGGATAAGTTCTCCACGGTCGATGGCAAGGTCAATGGTCGATATGGGCGCGGCGACATAGAAGGGGATGCCGTGAGCCATTGCCAGTATTGTCACCGAGTAGGTGCCGATCTTGTTGGCCACGTCTCCGTTGGCCGCTACCCTGTCGGCGCCGACAACGACACAGTCGATATGTCCCTGTCTCATCATATACCCTGCCATGTTGTCGGTGATGAGGGTCGTCTCTATCCCGTCCTTCATCAGCTCCCACGCCGTCAATCGTGCCCCCTGCAGGAACGGTCTCGTCTCATCGGCGTAGACCGTTATGCTCTTTCCCTCCTCAACCGCCGCCCGTATGACACCCAGGGCGGTGCCGTATCCCGCCGTGGCGAGGGCGCCCGCGTTGCAATGGGTAAGCACGGCGGAACCATCCTTAATGAGGGGAGCGCCATTTTTTCCCATTCTTTTATTGATATCGATGTCCTCGGCATGGATGGCAAGGGCCTCGTTAACGAGAAGCTCCTTCAATTCCCTGACCGTTTTCCGGGGGGCACTGGCGACGCCCCTCTTCATCCGCTCGATGGCCCAGAAGAGATTGACAGCGGTCGGCCTTGTTCCAGCCATCTCCCTGCAAATCGCCTCAAACTCTCTCTTAAAGCCCCTTCTCTCCCCGGCCTTTATCTTCATGGCACCGAGAGCCACCCCCATCGCCGCCGCAACTCCTATCGCCGGCGCCCCCCTCACCACCATATCCTTTATGGCCCTGGCAACACCTTTATAGTTCTTGTATGTCAGGTATCGCTCCTCCGTCGGCAACACCCGCTGGTCTATCATGACAACGCTGTTATTTTTCCACTCGATGGTTGTGAACCTCTTCCTTCCTTTCATCCTGTTTCAAATATGAGCGCATGTGGAGTTGAGAGGTGAACGGCTCTTGATGAGCTAAATAGAAAGTTCATGCAGTACGTCAATCCAACGGCTCGTCCCGATAGAGGACGCTCTCGTCAAGGGGCTGTGCCTTGACCGTCGCCCCCTTTTCGAAAGAGGTACTCTCCTCGGGGAAGAGTATTAGGGCGTTGGCCTTTACCATGCTTGAGATGATCCCCGACCCCTGGCCGTCAAGAGGAGTAACTAGATAGCCGTCACCCTTGCGTTCGAGGTGTGCCCGTACAAAGTGCGTTCTCCCCTTCTTCTTTTTGATATCCTTTGATAGTTCCGCGGCCACCGCCCTCTTGAAGATATCTCTCCTCCCCGCCATCTTGAGCAGGGCCGGTCTGACGAACTGCTCAAAAGATACCATGGACGAGATGGGATTGCCCGGAAGGCCGAAGGCGGGCTTGCCGCCGATGGTCCCGAAGGCGAGGGGCTTCCCCGGCTTCATCGCCACCTTCCAGAAGCGCATCTCCGATCCCATCTCCTGTAATACGTCCTTGACCAGGTCAAAGTCCCCGACCGATACCCCGCCTGAGGATATGATGGCGTCACTGTTGAGGCCGGAACGCAGTTTCGCTTCGAGGTCGTCCCTGTTGTCCCGGGCAATCCCCAACTGAACGGCCTCACAGCCACAGGCCAGGAGCTGGGCGGAGATGGCGTAGCTGTTGCTGTTGATAATCTTTCCGTCCGTGGGGGCCTCGTAGATGTCTACCAGCTCGTCCCCCGTTGAGAGGACCGCCACCCGGGGCCGCTGGTAGACGGTGACGAACGGTTTTCCGGTGGCCGCCAGCATTGCCACCTCTGCCGGTCTTATAACCCGCCCCTTCTGAATGACGGCATCGCCGACCTTGAAGTCCTCACCGCACCTCCTGATGTTGTCACCGGGCGATGCCTCCCTCGCCACCCTGACCGACTTTTCACCACCCTCCTCCAACCTCTCGGTATACTCCACCATGACGACCGCATCGGCACCCTCCGGGACGGGGGCGCCCGTCATGATCCGCACCGCTTCACCCTCTCCCATCACCTTTTTCAGGATACTCCCTGCGGGGAGGTCGGCGACGACCCTCAGCAGGACCGGGCTCTCCTCGGCGGCCCCCTTCGTGTCGGCGGCCCTTACGGCGTAGCCGTCCATGGCGGAGTTGTCAAGGGGCGGGTTGGCTATAGAAGCGGTAATATCCTCCGCAATGACCCTGCCGAGGGAGGAGAGGAGGGGAACCCTCTCCTCTCCCAGCTGGCTTACCTCTCCGAGTATAAGCTCAAGTGCCTCACGAACCGATATCATCTCACTCCTCATCTCTATGGTGCATAGTATGTCTCGCCTTCATCGTGATGTGGGGATGGACTCCCCTGCCTGAAGAAAAGGGGGGGGAAGGACCTGCCGTACCGCACGGTTTCTGCAGACACCGCTCTTTGGCGTATTACGTCTTGCTCCGTTTTATATAGAGACGCTGGCCGGGCAATAGCCTGTCTACCCGCTCGATGTCGTTCCAATCAAGGAGCTCCTTGACCTTCACGCCGAACCGGAGTGAAATCTCCCAGAGCGTGTCACCCCTCTGTACGAGGTAGATGCCGTTTGCCGGTACGGGAGCTTTTGCTACCCTCCTTCTGGCGCCGCTATCGGCCCTCACGGGAACCACAAGGAGCCACCCCTCCCGTATGAACCGTGGGTTCTTGATCCTGTTCAGATATATGATCGGTTCTATGGTCGTACCGTACCTTCTTGCAATAGAGAGGAGTGAATCCCCCCTCTTCACCTTGTGTCTCAGGAACTTCAACCTCTCCCTTTTGGGAACAGCGGCAATGTTCTTATGGAAGAGTTCGCCCTTTCCTTTCGGCAACTTGATTTCGTACTCCGGGTAGTTTGGCGGGGTGAACCACCTGCGAAGGTCAGGGTTGAGGTCGGTAATCTCCCTGAGCGAACATTCACAGGCACGGGCGATCACCCTCAGGTCGGTCGCTTC
>JBHHXU010000169.1:0-4547 GCA_046757185.1 Thermodesulfobacteriota bacterium | reverse complement strand
CTGTAGAGTATGGAGGTCGAAAAGAGGTCGAACCCGTGTTCTCTTGCCGCCCGTGCCGTTGCATCGAGGCGCGTTGTGTAGCAGTAGGCACACCTCCCTTCAATATCATTGACGGTATTCCTGAGGAACTCCTCCACATCGTATGCATCGTGATAGATAACATTGAGCTCCATCTTGTCGGCGAGGATCTTCACCGCTTCGAGTCTCTTGCGATATTCCGTATAGGGGTGGATATTCGGGTTATAGAAGTAGCCCCACACCTCCATCCTCCCCTCCAGCGTCTTCTTAATGGGATAGATGGCACAGGGCCCGCAGCAGAGGTGAACGAGGAGTCTCAAAATAGCTTCTCCTGCATGGCGCCTCCCTTTTGCGGCTCCTTGAATTTTTTTCCCATGTGGGTATATGCCAGCGGCGTCGCCACCCTTCCCCGAGGCGTCCTATGAACAAACCCCTCCTGGATCAGGTACGGTTCATAGACATCCTCAAGGGCATCCTTCTCTTCATGGAGGGCGGCGGCAAGGGAATCAATCCCGACCGGGCCGCCGCCAAACTTGTCGATGATGACCTCGAGTATCCTCCTGTCCATCTTGTCAAACCCCCGCTCATCTATCTCAAGCATCTTCAGGGAGTGCTCGGCCGTCTCCCTGGTAATCCTCCCGTCCCCCCTTACCTGGGCGAAGTCCCTCACCCTCCTCAGGAGACGGTTCGCAATCCTTGGGGTCCCCCGCGAACGCCGTGCAATCTCCATAATTCCGTGCGGCTCCGCCTCAACATCCAGAATCCTCGCCGATCTCTCGAGAATGGATGAGAGCTCTTCAGCGGAGTAGTAGTCGAGGCGCCAGATGACCCCGAACCTGTCCCGGAGGGGCGACGTGAGGAGCCCGGCCCTCGTCGTCGCGCCGATGAGGGTAAAACGGGGCGTATTCAGCTTGACGCTCCGCGCCGACGGTCCCTGTCCGATGATGATATCAACGTGAAAGTCCTCCATGGCAGGATAGAGCACCTCCTCGATGACACTGCTCATGCGGTGGATCTCATCGATAAAGAGGGCGTCCCTCTCGTCGAGGTTGGTGAGAATAGCTGCCAGGTCGCCGGCTCTCTCCAGAACCGGACCGGAGGTGGTCCTGATATTGACATTGAGCTCGTTGGAGATGATGTAGGCGAGGGTCGTCTTGCCGAGACCGGGGGGACCGCAGAAGAGTATATGGTCGAGGGCCTCCCCCCTCCCCTTGGCGGCCTCAATGAATATCTTTAAATTTTCCTTAATTGCCTTCTGCCCCACATACTCGTCGAGCAGCTTCGGCCGTAAGGAGGCATCAAAGCCCTTATCCTCTTCTATCTCAACCGGTACGATATCCCTCTCAACCATACCCTCTCCCTACCCTCTTGAGAGCATCTTCAGCGCCCTCTTAAAGAGCTCCTCGAACCCCCCCTCACCCTCTGTATCCTTTCTCAGTTCACCTATCGCTCTGTCGGCCTGCTGGGCCCTGTATCCGAGATTTACGAGGGCCGAGTGGATATCGTGATAGAGGCCGTCCCTCTCGTCAACCTCACCCTGCCCCTCCTCGGTCGAGGACGCACGAGCCTTCTCTCTCAACTCCAGCATGAGCCTTTCAGCCGTCTTGGCGCCCACACCCGGCACCCCCTTCAATTTGGCAAGGTTACCCATCGCCAGGGCATCCGTCAGCTCCACCGCATCTATCCCTGAGAGGACATTACGCGCCAGTTTCGGCCCAACCCCTGAGACACTGATTAAAAGCTGAAACATCTCCTTCTCCCGGGGCGTCAAAAAGCCGTAGAGCTGCATGGCATCATCTTTGTGGTGGGTATAGACCATGAGCGATACACTCTGCCGGAGGTCGGGCAGTTTATAGTAGGTCGAAAGGGGGACACAGATTTCGTATCCGACCCCTCCCACGTCAACAATAATAGATTCGACGCCCTTCTTAACGAGCTTTCCCTGTAAGTGCGCTATCATGATATACGAATAGTAAAACCAATTACCTGCCCGGTAGACGAATGTATAGTACCTGCAGCTCCAAGACACGATGAACGGGTAATCTTATGAGTGACATAATGGAATAACATCACGGCTGTTCCACCTCTTAAGAGAAAAGTAGACTGTTCAACATCCACCTGTCCCTCTCTGGTCGATGGGCTTCATGAGCGTTGACTGTATATCTTCTGATGAAACCCCCGGTGGTGCAGGTGGCATATGGCAACCGCAAGTGCATCAGCAGCATCGGGTACCGGGAGGCGTTCCATCTGAAGGAGGGACTTCACCATCTTCTGAACCTGCTCCTTCGTTGCCATGCCGTACCCTACGACCGACTTCTTGACCTCCATCGGACTGTACTCGAAGACATCCAACCGCGCCTTTGCAGCGGAGAGTAGCGCCACCCCTCTCGCGTGGCCGAGTATGGCGGCACTCTTTGCGTTCCTCGCGAAGAAGATACTCTCAACGGCCATAGCATCCGGTTGATACCCTTTGATGACCTCCTGAAGGCCATCAAAGATATGGGGGAGTCTTTCCGTGAGAGTATCAGAGGCTATCCCCGTTACGGCTCCGTCTGCTACATGGAGAGGAGAGCCCGAACCGTCCTCAACAATACCGTAGCCGGTCACGATTGAGCCGGGGTCAATCCCCAGGATCCTCACTACACCACCCTCCAGTCCGCGCTATACGCATGGAGCAGAGCGCATGGCAAGGCCCTTGCGCTATTCATGCCACCTCTTCCATATCCTTTGATGATATGTCGAAGTTTGCAAAGACGTTCTGGACATCGTCAAGCTCCTCAAGCTCCTCCATGAGCCTCAGAACCTGACGGGCATCACCCCCCTCGACATGGACGGTAGTTTTGGGGATATGGCTGACCTCCGCAACATTGTATTTCAGTCCCTCTCTGTCAAGAGCTTCCCTTACCGTGTGGAATGCAGAGGGGGAGGTAACGACCTCATAGATATTATCCTCTCTGTTGGTCACCACGTCATCGGCCCCCGCCTCAAGGGCAACCTCGATGAGGCTATCCTCGGAGACGGAATCGATGTCAAAGGTAAAGAGCCCCTTTTGCTCAAACATCCATGAGACGGAGCCGCTTTCACCCAGTCTCCCGCCGCACTTTGTAAAGACGTGCCGCACGTCCGAGGCGGCCCTGTTCCTGCTGTCCGTTGCAATCGAGACAAGCACCGCCACCCCCCCCGCTCCGTACCCCTCGTAGAAGAGCTCCTCATAGTTGCTACCCTCCGACTCTCCCGTCCCCTTCTTTATCGCCCTCTCGATGTTCTCATTGGGGACATTCTCCCCCTTTGCCTTATCTATGGCGGTTCGAAGCCGCGCATTCCCCTCCGGGTCTCCACCGCCCGTCTTAGCCGCTACAATAATCTCCTTGATGAGCTTTGAGAAGACCTTCCCCTTGCGGGCATCGGTCCGTGCCTTTTTATGCTTGATTGTCGACCACTTCGAATGTCCTGACATCTCCTGGCCTCTGCCTGACTTCTGATTGTGTAGTGAGAAAATGTGCCCTAAAATTAACACAGGTCCCGCCCATTTTCAATAAAAAGGCGGACTCTCCCCATATACCAGAAATACAATGAAGGGGGAAGACAGTGATGGAAGGATAACGAGGCTGGCAAGAGTATCCCTCCTGAGGATCTGGAATGAGCCTTAATGTTTTCCTTTCAAATAAGGCTGAAAGGCAGTAGAAGAATCTTGATCAACAGATCAGAAAGGAAATAAAAGCAAAACTGTTAGAATTATCTGATGAGAAGAAAGAAGTATTGATTATCTTTTTAGGAACACGTGAAAATTTTTATAAAGAACTCAGACGATATTTGGGGCAAATTCAAACTATGAACCTGGAGCAATAATAGTTGGACAGGATTAACAGGATTTACAAGATACTAATAATATCCGCAGATTTCACAGATTTTCGCAGATAAAAATTAAAGGCGAATCCGCGGGGGCGGCCATGGCCCAAGAAAGGAGCAATCTAAAAGGTCGCTGTCCCCAATTACTCCCTGTCCCCCAATTACTCCCCCTTTGTTTCTTTACATCCTCTTCAATACATCACTTCCTGTCATTTGTTCACAAGAGGTCGCTATAATCGTATCTGACTCCTGACTCTGTAAATGAGACTTTTTACACACCTGAAATGACGTAAAGCAGTTAAATAAAGAGTGATTCTCTAATAGGAGCTTCTCTGTAAAACACCATAAGTGGCTCGGCATTCTACCACATCTTGAAAAATTATCTAAGGCTTCATATTCCATAGCGTCACGAAGGTATAAATCATCGCCTGCAATAGATACCTCTTCCTTACGAGCCATAAGTAGGGAATCAAGGCACTCATTATCCGACTGAAAGGAGGACCGATATAGCCTCAGTTGACCATCTGCGGCAAACATTACATATGGAAGTTTTGATATATCTGGTTTACTACTGCTAAGAATCTTATCTTTGAGGTCTTTGAACACTTCTAGTCTACAGTTTGTCCTAGTATATCGTACTATAATTTACTGGACTAATAGTCATTTCTTATGATATTGTC
>JBHHXU010000168.1:0-4586 GCA_046757185.1 Thermodesulfobacteriota bacterium | reverse complement strand
TGCTGAAGATCACCTGCCATCAGCCGCGCGATACACGAGCGTCGGCTGCATGGTACGTTGGACGATTACCGGCGGCTTCAGCGAGAGATCGAGCCACCGCTTTCAGACGGTCACACTGTTCAAGCCGCTCCAACCGTGCCTCTGGCAATGCGTCCAGTCCACGTACGACACCCCAGATGGCACACGACATTGACGCAATGGTGTCCACATCGCCGCGCAGCCTGATCGCAAACTCCAGGAGCTCGTCGAAAGAACTGTTTCGAAAGGCAAGGGCCATATAGATCGCTGTCACACAGGACTCAACGGCAGCAATACCATTCCCCAGTTCGGCAGTAACCGTTCGCGGTGTAACAGTGCTTCCCGTTTGGAGCCACGCCCTTGCCGTGTGAAGTCTGTTCAAGAACTCTGGTGATTCAGCACGCCGGCACAACCGTTCAATGATCTCCGAAGAAGTCGTGTCATTGTAAGCGAGGGCGGTCGCCAGGGCGATCAATACAGAGCCCTCCCGTCCGAGGGGGTGTGCGTGAGTCACCGCCGCAGAGGCACAAGCTGCCCTGACAAGGTCATCTTCGTTGTCGTTGACAAAGAAGAGCCCGATGGCCGGAGCACGCATCGCACCACCATTGCCGAAGGAACCGTCGCGGTAGACTGAACGGCTCGCGACTTCCCATGATTGGCCACGGCGAATGCGTTTTAGAACTTTCGCGGCACCGGGACCATATCCACGCGACCATCGATACGATTGAGCAAATCGGCGTGCGAGGTCCTCCTGGTCGGCGCGCCCGCACGATACCAACGACTCAATGACATCAATGGTCATTTGGGTGTCATCCGTCCAGCGGCGCTTGCCGTTTCGCTTGCCGACCAGTGCCCATACAGCGCGTTCCACGATTCCCCCCTCATAGGGAGCGCCGAATGCGTCACCGAGCGCAAGGGCGAGCACCGAACCGATTATACGATCCTTTTTCATGTCACTCCCTATTCCGTGTTACTCTTCGTCACACGTTACCGCTCCGGCGCCGCCTACCGGCAACCGCTACAGCGTGTTGCCGGATGATCGCTCGTTTTTTTCATTCATAAGAGTGAAGAAAGACAGGAAAAACTACGCCGATTACTATTCCTGCTGCCAGAGAAGGCCACATACCGGCCATAGCCGGATTTTTCATGATAAGGCTGACCAACACCGAAACCAGAACCGATGCAATAACTGCACCTGGGAATCCACCTTTCCGCGTAAGTGGCAGAGATGATGCGCCGACCTTTGCAACTACTACATTACCTGGTGTTGCGGGAAAAATAACGCGACCAATTATCATACCGACAATATATCCAACCACACCACCACCAAGAGCTGTTATCGCCGACAATACTATCTCGTGTTGTGACAGCCATCCGGTGATCGCACCTGCGGCAATCCCGGCAACAAGGGACGTAGTGCGTACGGCGGCAGCCAACGCAATCACCCTATCACCGGATTGTAATCCTGTCTCGTTCATTTTTTATTCACCTAATGTCCTTACCGTTACGCGGACAGAAAAGGCCGGTCCGTCTGCATCTGCTCGTTGGCTTACATTCTAATCCGGCCACCACGTTTCGTGCAACTTCGGATCTCCGAATCCTGCAGACACAAGCGCGTCACGCCAATCCGTCTGTGCAAGCGCAATGGCATCAGCAAGACCTTCAAGCGTTCCACCGCTGATCCTGATCACCGCGAACCTCAGACGCTTGAGCCCCTTCGGGGAAGCGCCGTTACTGCCAACGATGTTCTCTGCACAATCCTGTTCAAGGAGCCTGCACCCTCCCTCGCGCTCGTCGCCAAAGAACAGGCGCGCCAAACGCTTGTCAGTTGCGTCACTGAGCGGAATGGCCATTTCGACACGATAACTTATGTTTGTATTGTTTCCGAGTAATATACAGGTGCTTCCTCCTCATGGGCCCCGCTCTAGCGTGTACGTCGTGGGATACCTTTTTTGGGCTATTTTTTTGTTGGCAAAGAAAGTAGCATCGCCCACATTCAACTATAAGGCATTAACCCCAGTCTCCCCCTTATATTCTTCTCTCTTTCAAGCCCCTATTGCCCTATTCACGGGGGGCGGGTTCCTCCACCGGCGTTACAAGGGCGATCAGGGTGGAACCGGCCCTGGGCGCCGGCGGTTTTTCGGCGGTGAACGGGACCAGATCCTCCGACTCGGTGATGAGAAAGAGGGGTACCGTCTCCTCGCCGTACCGCTCTATGAACGTCTCAAAACAGAACTCCTCGGTAAGCCTTGTCTTCTTGAGGACCGCTCCGCGTGCGAACCTCCCGGCAAGGTAGGCGTAGGTTATTTCCGGACCGAAGAGATACCTCCCCCTCAGATGTCTCGATACCCCCTCTTTGGCCGGACTCTTCTCCTCCGTCGGAGGGAGCTGGTAGAGCTCGGAGCTGTCGAAGATCTCATTAAAGTGGAGGACCGCGAGAGAGTTGACCGAGTTGTTCGGGGTCATGGCCAGAAGCTTTCCGATGCCCTCCAACTCTATACCGGCGAGGGTCGCCTCGGTAAGACCGCTCCCGTAATAGGTGGGCAGTCCCTCCATGCGGGCGGCATATATGTTGCTCCGATTAGTATCTACCAGAACAGCCTTGAACCCGGAATCAGTGAGCATCTTTGCCACGGTTACCGCCCAGGAGTGGGCCCCCAGGATTATGACCCCCTGAGGGTTCAGCTGGGCCACTCCGAGCCTCCGGGCGAAATAGGGGCCGCCGATGCCGTAGAAGGTCACCGTTCCCATGATCACGAGGAAGGTCACCGGGAGTATCTCCCCTGCCCGGTGATACCCCTCTTCCATGAGCCTCAGAGCGAATACGCTCGCGATCGCCACGGCCACAATCCCCCTGGGGGCAAGGAGGGCTATAAAGAACCGCTCCTTCCACTTAAGCTCGGAGAATATGGTTGAGACGAAGACGGCGGCGGGGCGGGCAACGACCACGAGGGAGATGAGAAAGAGGAGGCTCCAGACGTTGAGCTGTGCCAGCTCCTCCATCCGGAGTCTCGCTGCGAGTATGATAAAGAGCCCCGAGATAAGGAGCACGCCGAGGTCCTCCTTGAACTGGGTGATGTGTTTCACCGTAATGGTCTTCTGATTTGCGAGGACAACCCCCATAACGGTCACCGCGAGGAGGCCGGACTCTGCAAGCAACAGATCTGAGACCGTAAAGACCGCGAGGACAATCATGAGGGCGACCGGGTTCTGAAGGAAGTCGGGTACCCAGTAGCGCCGCAACAGGAGCACCAGGAGTATCGCCCCCGCCATCCCTGTGCTCCCGCCGATAAGTATGCTCTTGCCCATGAGCGCCAGCGCCATCGTCGGTACCTTGTGCGCCGTTCCGGCAATCATCGCCTCGTAAACGAGGACCGCCAGGACCGCTCCTATGGGGTCGATGAGTATCCCCTCCCATCTGAGGATCGAGGCCACCCGCTCGGTGGTCCTGATCTGGCGAAGGAGGGGGATGATGACCGTGGGGCCTGTCACAACGAGTATCGCCCCGAGGAGCATGGCAATGGGTTTGTCGAGGCCGAGTATATAGTACGCCGCCGCCGAGCCCACAACCCAGCTTGTGACCATCCCGACGGTTATCAGCCGCTGGGCGACGATCCCCGTGGCCCGCAGTTTGCTGAGTTTCAGGCTTAAACCGCCCTCGAAGAGAATAATCGCAACGGAGAGGGAAACCACCGGAAAGAGGATATCGCCGAATATCTCATCGGTATTGATAAAGCCGGTAATCGGCCCGGCCATGAAACCGAAGAAGAGGAGGAGCAGAATGGAGGGTATCTTCAACCGCCACGCAACCCACTGGGCGGATATTCCCATAACCATTATACCGGCAAGGCCTATGATGAGTTCTTCAGTCAAGTGGAGTATTCCACGGTTGTGTGTGGAGAGCCCAGCGCAGCTTCAAGGCTCACGTGGTGGAATTCTAGCACAGTTCGGGGATTTTATCTGCGGAAGAATTGACCTGACCTGCTGTATTCATTTTACGACGCAGCAGGGCATCGAAGCTGAAGGAGGCCGTCAGGACGGCCTGCCGTACAGCACTGTAAAGCCAAAGAATGAATAGTTTTGATCAGGACACGGATGAACACGGATGTGCAGGACGAAAAAGTTGAAAGCACAAAGCTTAAAGCTCAAAGTCAGGTCTGCGGAAAGGTTATCCGTATTTCTTTATCCCCCTTGCGACGCAACCGAGCTTTGAAGACGAGGGAGGAACAGTCCGGCAGGATCGGGGACTGTTCCGCGTTGTTAGGGCACCCGCTTCAGCGGGCACGTCGAGGGGCGCCTTTTCTCTGGGTACTTTCTTTAATGGCGGACAAAGAAAGTAGCTTCCAAGGAATAAACGGTCCCTACTATTTCTTCAAGGAATAAAAGGTCGCTGTTAGAATGCATAAGTAAGTGGAAGCCTACCGATGGCAAATGTGCTATAAAGCTGCTGGGCCGAGATACCCTCGCCCAGAATTCAACCAAAGGAGGCTTCCAAATGAAAATGCATTACATTGGTATGGACCTTCACAAGAAAATAATTTCGTATTGCGTCAAAACAGCATCCGGAG
>JBHHXU010000167.1:0-4607 GCA_046757185.1 Thermodesulfobacteriota bacterium | reverse complement strand
TGTTTGTGGTGCGAGATACCGGCTCCCACGACTACTTCAGCATCCCCCTCGTGGTAGGATGGAGAATATTCCAGAAGGCGTTTCGAAGGACAAGAGGGATCTCACGGACTGTCCGATGCCCAATTATGTCAACGATCTGGGGGAAGATACAGATACTCGGCATCAGCGAGATACGAGGGGAAAAGGTCATTGCCCTCCAGTTTTTGCAGGGGCGTCAACCGGACTGGGTGCTTCGCCCCTTCTATGCGGAGTATAACGAAAAGGCCGTCTGGTTCGACGAGTTGAGGCCCGCCTTCGGTGAAGAGAAGTTCTTCTTTCAATAGGGGTGTTTATTGAGAGGTTTCCAGGTTTTGTACTCTCAGAGGAACAGTGTTTGTTGCTCAAGTACTTTCTTCCATAGATAAGCACCGCCATCTCACAGGTGATGATCTCCGAGAAACGGTTACACTCCGGGCAATAGGTTGCCTCTCTTGTTCAACGACTAAGGGGAAAATCCTCTTCCTTCAAAGTTCAGGTTCATTCTTAGACGGGATTTAGGTTACAATAGCACCGATTCAGTGACTCCGGCCCTTCGATAGAAGGGGTGAGAGACCTTCATGCCATGAGGATATAGGTGAGTGGTTGAATCCCTTCAGGATTGAAAAACTCACAACCAGCGCCTCTATAGTGGAAAACAACAAAAAATATCATCCTCTGACCGGCTGGCGCGCGAGGCTTCATGCAATAATCTTCGAGGCCGACACTCCGGCGGGTAAGGCCTTCGATGAGTTCTTAATAGTCAGTATCGTGCTGAGCGTTGTAACCGTCATGCTCGACAGCGTCGGCGCGACACACAGTGCATACGGGGGCCTCCTCTATAAGGTTGAGTGGTTTTTTACCCTCCTTTTTACTGTTGAGTATGTCCTGCGCCTCATCTGTGTCGGCAGCCCACTCCGGTATGCAAGAAGCTTCTTCGGCCTCGTCGATATCTTGGCGATCCTTCCGACCTATCTCAGCCTTCTCATACCGGGCACTCAATACATGATCGTCATACGAACCCTCAGGGTACTCCGCGTATTCCGTGTCCTCAAGCTTGCCGAATACCTCGGTGAGGCTAATGTACTTATGCGCGCCCTGCGGGCGAGCCGTCTCAAGATTACCATCTTTCTCTTTACCGTATTCACCCTCGTCGTCATCCTCGGCTCCCTCATGTACCTCATTGAGGGTGAGGAGAATGGCTTCACCAGCATTCCTCGTGGTGTCTACTGGGCTGTCGTAACCCTCACCACGGTGGGGTATGGTGATATCGCGCCGAAAACGGCCATCGGGCAGGCTCTGGCGACTGTCGTTATGATTATCGGGTACGCCATCATCGCGGTCCCGACCGGAATCGTCACGGCGGAACTCGCCTATGCGCGTGTCGATAAGGTCTCCACCAAGGCATGTCCCGAGTGCAGCGCCGAAGGGCACGACGCGAACGCGGTCTACTGCAACCGGTGCGGCGCGAAGCTCTAGCCCATGGAGACATATCCACACCTGTCCAAAAATATAGTTGCAAAGAGACCCTGATGATAGTATAAGCACACCCCTCACAGCACTTATGAGTGGTACAGGAAAGAGCGTACCACCAGACTACCTTAACCTTAACAATGGAATATCATGCAGTCTAAGGGCAGCGATTTATACCTTACCGATGAGGGACAAGGATGAAAGAGCGCACGGATGCTATCCCAGATACTGGGGAAGAGCGGATGTGTCCTTGATCTCCATCGATAGATAGAACGGACCTCATCATGTCGGTAGTAACCACCATCGTCTCACACATGATGGGTTGTCACACAGTCGCGCTCTTAAAAATATTGTATGGACTTTTCCGTGGCATAATCACATCCCCTTCAGAAATATGGCTATGCCTGAATATAATAATAGGGAGTATTATTATATCGCTGAATTTATGAAACTATGACTTAGTGCTAACAGACTCCCACATGGAGACCGGATTCCATATCTTGAGTGGAGTGAAATATGGAATATGGTGTTGGGATTTAATCCCCACAATATTTATATCGCCCTCCAAAAAACTATCCCCAGTCAGGATTGTGTATCCCCTTTCCCACCGGTGAGGGTCATGCTCCCCATGACCTCCTCCTGTACCATCTCCCACACCTTGCGTTTCAGTTCAAGGAAACGCTCCGTCAACTGCACGTCGAGCTTGCGCGGATGGGGGAGGTCGTTGCGATAGACGGCCTTTACCCGCCCCGGACGGGCGGACATCACGACGAGCCGGTCGCTCAGGATGAGGGCCTCATCGATGGAGTGGGTAATGAAGAGGACCGTCTTCCCCGACTCCTGCACGATGTTGAGCAGCTCCTGCTGCATGACCTGGCGGGTCATGGCGTCAAGGGCGGCAAACGGCTCGTCGCAGAGAAGCACCTCGGGCTCATTGGCGAGGGCCCTGCTCAGGGCCACCCGCTGTTTCATCCCGCCGGACAGCTCGCCGGGATAGGAGTTCTCAAACCCGGTGAGACCGACCATCTCTATCCAGTGACGGGCCTGCCGATGCCGCTCCCCCTTTCCCACCCCCTTCAGGCGGGGCCCGAAGGCCACGTTGTCGAGGACGGTCATCCACGGGAAGAGGGCGTAGCTCTGAAAAACCATGCCGCACCGCGGTTCGACGCCGCTAATCGTCCTCCCCTCCAGCTTGATTGCGCCCGATGTCGGCGGGATGAAACCGGCCACCATGTTGAGGAAGGTGCTCTTGCCGCAGCCGGAGGCGCCGACGATACAGACGACTTCGCCCGTGTGGACATCGAGAGAGAAGTCCCTGATCGCCTCGATCCTCCCCTGCCGGGAGTCGAAGCTCTTCGAGACCGCCTCTGAGCGGATGAGCGGCTCGCTCACGACCCCGCCCCCCCCTTCTGCCACGGCATGAGCAGCTTCTCCAGACCGCGGAAGAGGATATCGAGCACAAGGACGGTAACGCTGATGGAGAGCATCCCGACGAGTACCTGCCCCGTGTCGGACCACTCCTTGGCCGTCCATATACGGAACCCGAGGCCGCTGTTGGCGCCCACCATCTCGGCGGAGATGACGCAGGTCCAGGCGATCGCCAGGACGACCTTGAGGCCGCTCAGGATGGTTGGCAGGGCGCCGGGGAGGACGACGTGGCGCAGCACCTGGGAGCGGTTTGCTCCGAGGTTTCTGGCGGCAAGAATCAACGTCGGTTCGACGCGCATCGTCGCGTCGGTCGTGTAGACGAGGACGGAGGCGAAGCACCCCATGAAGACGATGGCGTATTTCTGCTGTTCATCGATGCCGAGCCAGAGCATGGAGAGGGGTATCCAGCTGAGGGCCGGCAGGGGGCGGATAATGGAGATTATCGGGTTGAGGGCGGCGCGCACCACCGGGCTCATTCCCATGACGAGGCCGAAGGGGACGCCGACAACGGCGCTGATGACAAAACCGGTGAGAACCCGGGAGGCGCTCATCCTGATGTCGTGGAGGAGAACGGCGTCAGGGCCGGTCGCCATCTGCCCCATACGGTAGATCACCTGGCTGGGAGCGGGCAGGAAGAAGGGGTCGATGAGACCGAGGCGGACCGACAGCTCCCAGAGGCCGAGGAAGGCAACCAGCCCGACGGCGCCTGTGACCGCTATCCTCCAGAAATCTAGCTCCTTTCCTTCCAAACCGTTCCCCTACTCCTTCGTCCCGGCTCCCCATGGATGGGGAAGGATATCCATATTTACCCACTCCCTGAAGTCGGGCCTCATCGGGATGGCCCTTATCTGGTCGTGGAGTATATCAATGACGTACTCGGCCTGGCCGAAAATCCCCGTCTCGCTCATAACGCGGCGCTGCTCCTCCGCCCCGTGCCAGACAAAGCTCTTCATGTTCTTTTTGATAAGCGCTGTCTCCTGCTGGATATAGCTCCCCTGCACCAGATCCGCCGCGCTGTCGGGGTGCTCCTTCACCCACTGAAGGGCCTCGAAGTAGGCTGTCATGAAGCGGCGGGCCCTCTCTGGGTCGCTGTCGACCCATCCCTTACCGATAATCAGGACATCGGGACCGGTCAGGGTACCGAAAAGGCGGTAGACCTCCGTGTCCGTATCCATGGCCAGGACCGTCGCCCCCTCGACCTCCTTCAACTGTGAGAAGCCGGGCTCCCAGACGAGGGCCGCGTCGACATTCCCCGCCCGGAAGACGGCAGGCACGTCGCCCACCTCGAGGTTTACCAGATGGACGTCCCTCTCCGGGTCGAGGCCGTGCTCGGCGAGGAGGAGGCGGCAGGTAATATCGACGGAGGAGGCAAAGGGGAAGCCGATCGTCTTTCCCCGTAGCTCCTCGAAGCTCCCTATCCCCGGCCGCGCCACGAGCCCCTCGAATCCGGGGGCGATGTCCTGGTTGCCGACCCAGTAGAAGCGGCGGTTCCCCTGTGCCATGGCGCTCAGCATGGCGATCTCGCCGAGGCTCGCGAACTGTGCCTCTCCCGACGAGATGGCATTGAGGCGGTCCATGCTCTTCCCGATGAAGCGCCACGAGACATCGAAGCCGTGTTGTTCGAAAATCCCCCGCTCGATGCCGACCCAGACCGGTATGTGGCCGTACCACTGGGAGCCGACGGCGACGAC
>JBHHXU010000166.1:0-4611 GCA_046757185.1 Thermodesulfobacteriota bacterium | reverse complement strand
CTTTGCGGCACTCCCGCTCTATTTCATCGGCAAGGCGGCCTTCGTCGGCAAGTACCGGCACGGCCTCAGCGAGCGGTTCGGTCATCTCCCTTCGGCGAAGCTCGCCCCACTTCACGACGGAAAAGTTGTCTGGTTCCATGCTGTCTCTGTCGGCGAGACAAAGGCGGTCATGCCCCTCCTGAAAATGCTGAAGGAGCGGCACCCCGATGTCAGGGTCGTCTTCTCGACGGTCACGGCGACGGGGAACACCGTTGCCCTCAGGGAGGGAAGGGAGTTGATAGACGCCCTCCTCTTCTTTCCTCTCGACTTTTCGTGGGTGGTAAAGAGGGTAATCCGGAGGGTGCACCCCTCCCTCTTTGTCATCGTCGAGAAGGAGATATGGCCGAATTTTCTGCGGGTGCTGAATGATAATGAAGTGCCGACGATTGTCATAAACGGGAATCTCTCAGACCGCTCCTTCAGGCGGTATATTCAGTTCCGTCTCCTCTTCAGCACGGTCTTCAACGGGATCTCCGCTTACTGCGCCCAGACCCGGGCCGATGGGGAGCGCGCGTCGATACTGGGCGTTCCGAAGACGGTTGTCACGGGGAACATAAAGTTCGATATCGAGGCCCCGAAGATAGGCAGAGAGGAGGAGGCGCGTCTGAGGGGGGAGCTGGGGATAGGCCCCGGCGAGCGGATAGTCGTCGCGGGGAGCACCCACAGGGGTGAAGAGGAGATGGTCCTGGCGGCGTACCGGGGGCTCTGCGAGAAGGTTGAGGGGGTGAGGCTCGTCGTCGCTCCGAGGCATCCGGAGCGGTTCAAAGAGGTCGACGACCTGATCGAGAAAAAGGGGTTCCGTCTCTTCAGGAGGTCGGCCAGCAAGGGCCAGGGGGAGACAGCAGGCAGGGGGGAGGTTATCCTTCTCGATACGCTGGGGGAGCTAGTGATGATATGTGGCATCGCCGATCTGGTCTTTGTCGGGGGGAGCCTTGTGGAGGGGGTCGGAGGGCACAACCTCCTCGAACCGGCGATCTACAGGAAACCGGTGCTCTACGGCCCCCATCTCGGCAGCTGGCGCCACGTCGCGAAGATGCTCGAGAGGGGCGGAGGGGGCATCAGGGTCGTCTCTGAAGAGGAACTCCTCGACCGGATGACCGGGTTGCTCTCCGATGTGGGGACGGCCCGCAAGGTTGGTGAAGCGGCATACCGGGTGGCCGGCAAGAACAGGGGGGCCACGGAGAAGAGCCTGGAGGTCATAGAGGGGTTTCTCAAGGTGAAGCCTCCTGCGTGGCAATAATCTATCTTGTGTAGTCATGAGGTGTCAGGTTAAGAGGGAATGAAAAGACGGATAGAGAAAATCGTTACAGAGATCATGGAGGGCGAAAGGGATGAATGGCCGCTCAGGATTCCACTCTACCTCCTCTCCTGCATCTACAGCCGGGCGGTGAAGACACGGGTCTCCCTCTACTCGCGGAGACTCCTGCCTAAGAAAGAACTCCCGTGCAGGGTAATCTCCGTCGGCAACATCACCGTCGGCGGTAGCGGCAAGACACCAATGACAATCTTCCTTGCCGACTATCTGAAAAAGAGGGGATGCCGATCCGTGGTGGTCAGCAGGGGGTACGGTAACACTCTCAAGGGGAGGATAGGGGTCGTATCGGACGGGACGAAGACCCTCCTTACACCGAAGAAAGGGGGGGATGAACCGTACCTCATGGCAAGGAGGCTGAAAGGTGTCCCGGTGGTGGTAGGGGGAGACCGGTACAGCACCGGCCTTGCCGCCGTAAGGCGGTTCGACCCTCACTGCATCATCCTCGATGACGGCTTTCAGCATGTGCAACTCAGGCGGGATCTGAACATACTCCTCATCGACTCGTCCAGAGGGTTCGGGAACGGCCACCTCCTCCCGAGGGGGATACTGAGGGAACCCCTTGATGGAATAAAGCGGGCGGATATGATGATGATCAAAGAAAATGGTGAGGAGGGTATCGCCCCCGCGAGTGGCATCCCGAAGGTGTCGTTCCGTTATCGCGCCGCAAGCTTAGTATCCCTCGGGGGGGAGAGGGAGGAGGTTTCACTTCTGGAGGGGAAGAGGGTCATCGCCGTTGCCGCCATTGCCAACCCCTCTTCCTTCATCGAGACCCTGAAAAAGTGTGGCGCCGAAGTTCTTTCGTCCCTCTTCTACTCCGATCACCACTGGTACGGCCGGGAGGATATCGGGAGGATAAGGGAGGAGGCACACCGTTTAAGGGGTAGTGCTGAGATGATTGTCACGACAGAGAAGGATATGGTGAGGCTTGGCGGCATGGCGTCAATGAAGCGCGTGGGGCTTGAGACCTACGCGCTCCCCGTAGAGGTGGTCATCGATGACATGAAGCGGTTAGAGGAGTTGTTGGATCCCCTTATTGCTGAGGTGAACGCTGACGTGACCGGTGAGGTGAAATGATGGTCGTCCTGCTGAAGTCCATTGCCTGCCTCGTGAATCAGCTCCCGCTGCCGTTGTTACAGGCGGCAGGCCGTGGCTTGGGGAGGCTCGCCTACCGTATCGACAGGAGGCACAGGGATATCGCCCTTGCCAACCTGACCATGGCCTTTGGCAGAGAGAGGAGCAGGAGGGAGCTTGCCTCCATTGCGGTACGGCTCTTCGAGAACCTCGGGATGAACATGATGGAGTTTTCGCGGCTCCCGTGGCTGAAGAGGGGCAATCTGAAGGGGTATGTACGGTGTGAGGGGCTTGAACATCTTGAGAAGGCACTCAGGCGGGGGAAGGGGGTGATCTTCATCACCGGTCATCTCGGCAACTGGGAGCTCATGGCGGCCTGGTACGGCCTCAAGGGGTACCCCGTCGATGTTGTCGTGAGGGACCTCGACAGCCCCCTGGTCGATGACTTCGTCAGGTGGGTGCGGACGAGGAGCGGGAACAGGGTTGTCCCGAAGAGGAGGTCGATGAGGGAGCTGTTGAGAACCTTGAGGGGGGGGGGTATCGTGGGCATCCTCCTCGACCAGAACGTAACCTGGAGCGAG
The DNA here is from genome assembly GCA_046757185.1 of Thermodesulfobacteriota bacterium. Lineage (GTDB taxonomy): Bacteria > Desulfobacterota > GWC2-55-46 > S146-70 > JAUXIU01 > JBHHTR01. The sequence goes on along the minus strand of JBHHXU010000166.1, from coordinate 1,605 downwards.
GGGGTCTTTGTGAACTTCTTCGGGAAGCTGGCCTGTACCAATAAAGGGGCCGCCCTTCTGGCCGTCGCAAGCGGCGCCCCCGTTGTCCCCACCTTCATCGTGAGAAAGGGGAGGGGGCACAGGATAATCGTCGGCAGGGAGATAGAGGTGGTGAACAGCGGGGACAGGAGAAGTGATGTGATAGAGAACACCTGTCGATTTACCCGTGCTATCGAGGATATGGTGAGGAGGTACCCCGACCAGTGGTTCTGGATCCATCAGAGGTGGAAGTCCCGGCCCGAGAACGACCCCCGGAGGGGGACGGACCTGGCCGCTCCCGTGCAGACTCCCGTCAAGGTGAGGAAGAGCCGGTGATTCGCAACCTCATCAGAAGCGTGATTGAAAAAAAACAGTACATGAGGCTGCAATGTCTTATACGGGTCAATTTCATTGTTGTGAGAGCGCATCATATGAAAGCAGTATTAGCGGTGGTTGTGGTCGTGCTATTGGCTGGGTGTGAGCCAACCTCTTGGTGTTAAGCGGCCCAGTAGGAAAAGCGGTTCGTAAGGAAGTCCGCGAGATCAAGAAAAAAGAGATTAACTAAGTCTAATATCATTCGAGTGGGATGAGCTCTACCTATTTGAGCCATACACTCCAAGTAGCGTTGTTTGTGAAAAGCAAAAAAAGCAAAAAATTGTAAATGAAGACTGCAAACGGGAAATATTGGAAGAATCGATGGATGATGGCGAGATGTATCCGGTATTTCGCAAAGCGGGAAATATTGTCCATAAGGAGATGTAGTTACGATTTAAAGGTGATTTTACACCAATTGATTATGGTCAGCCCTTACCCCCGATAACGCAACATTTGTTGTAGAGGAAAAGGGTGTATCAGCTAGCGGTGAACCATAACCCCCAATCATTCAAGCTGACACCAAAAAGCGGCTCGGCTTACTTCAATAGTTAGCCAGATAAATTGACAAAAGAGTAAGCAACCTGAAGGATGCATGGTTTTTATGGGCAAAAAAGATTGATGGCACAAAATTATTTGAAGGGCCAAACAGGATATCTGCCAGACATAGGAACAATGAAGCCTACGCCCAAACTCTTTTCCTGTTCAGCTACTGATTATTTCCGGAAGGGGCTAATAGAACTGAGTGAAGTTCACGCTGAATCAGAATTGTTTGACCACTTCTTTATATATAAAGACACTATCCTGTTACTCGAAAGGTGGGATTCACTTTCAGATCCATTATATTTTTCTCTTAATTTACCGGAAAAAGAAATCAATAACGTTGCGCTTAGATTAGGGCTTGAAAAAATATTAAACCAGAAGAGTTTAAGGAACAGGCTGAGGAAACATTGAACTCATTAAAAGAGAAAGAAATAATTGAATAAAATACACTATAACAACGTGTTCAAGATCATTCGCTATCACTCGCCGGGACACGCAAAAAACTGCGCCCCTCATCTCTAACCTTAGCTGAAGATAAGATGAAAAAGACACCAACTATCATATTCGTAATTATCGTTTGGCTGTGCTGGCTACTTCCTTATGAAGGAAAAAAGCTTTTTCCTGACATCCTTGGAAGGGCTGATTTCCAGTGGCCGTTTGCGATAATTGTTG
>JBHHXU010000165.1:0-4672 GCA_046757185.1 Thermodesulfobacteriota bacterium | reverse complement strand
CCGTACTGGATCTACAGGGCACGGCAGCTTTATATTCCTGAAGAGCTTACCAAAAATCCGCTCCATACACACATAGTTTACCTTCGGATCCTTGAAATACTCGTACTTTATCCCCCGAACGGTAAGCACATTGTTAAAAATGGTTATCTCGATATCCTCCTGCCTGACGCCGGGCATCTCAATTTCTATAACAAACGCCTCATGCGTTGAAAACATATCTGCGGGGGTGATATGATTCACCGTATCCGCATTGGGAAAGGTCAGCATCTCCTCCATATCTTCAACGAGAAACTGAAGCATATTTGCTCTGTCGCTATTCGGGGAAGGGGACGGCGACTTCTTAGAAACCTTGGCCATTATATTATGTCTTCACTCCTATCTTCGTAGGCCACCCTAAAGACTTAGGCCCTTCAAAAACCTTCTAAAGTCTGACCTCATATCCTTCCGCTTCAGGGCAAAGGCAACATTTGCCTTTAAATAACCGAGCTTATCCCCTGCATCAAATCGCTCACCCTCAAATTCGTAGCCATAGATGGGCTGTTTCCTGGAGAGCAGCTTCATGGCATCGGTAATCTGTATTTCACCGCCCCTGCCGGGCCTTGTCATTTCAATTGATTCAAAGATCTCCGGCGTTAAGAGATACCTTCCGATGATAGCAAGGTTTGAGGGGGGGGCTTTCTTCGGTTTCTCTACCAGGTCGAGAACCTCGTATATTCTTGGTGCCACCTTCCTGGCCTTTATGATGCCGTAGAGGTGGGCCTGACTCTTCGGGACCTTCTGCACCGCAAGAACGGATGCCCCATAATCGTTGTACACCCCTATCATCTGTTTTATTGCCGGAACTTTTGAGTCGATAATATCGTCCCCGAGGAGGACCGCGAAGGGCTCTCTTCCCACCAGCCCTTTGGAGCACAATATGGCATCTCCGAGTCCCTTTGGCCTCTTCTGCCTCGTAGAGGAGAGGTGGACGAGACGTGAGATGTCCTGTAACATTTTCGCCGTCTCGCGCTTCCCCTTCTCCCTAAGAAAACGTTCCAGTTCGACGGAAGCATCGAAGTGATCCTCTATAGCGGTCTTCCCTGTACCGGTTACAATGATTGCCTCTTCCAGCCCTGACTGTTGCGCCTCCTCTATCACATACTGTATGAGCGGCTTGTCGACAAGAGGCAACATCTCCTTGGGGATAGCCTTCGTTGCCGGAAGAAACCTTGTTCCGAGTCCTGCTACGGGGAAAACCGCCTTCCGTATCTTCATAGGCACATTGATAATATGCCCTTTTCCATAAGAAGTCAAGCAGGTTAACACCGAATGAACTTTCCATTAACTATCAGTCACAGTCGGCACTAAGAATACCCCAAAGGAGCATTCTCCTTGACAAAGGAAAGCGTTGCACTCTAAAATGAATGTTATGTATATTTTCAAGTGGTATACGGGTAGATGTATCCCATTCCTGACAATCCTTCTCGTTCTTATCCTTGCCTCTTCAGGCGGTAACCTTTGGGGTGAAGAAAAGATTGAAACGATCGAGCGCCCGCTCCTCGGAGACGACATACCTGCCATAAGGGTCAAATCAAAGGAGCACGATCATTCAAAACATAAGAAGAGAGAGCCTGTCATCCTCCCCGGTCCTGAAGGCAAGTTCCAGATCGGAGAGAGAAAGGGTAATCCCGCGGAAGGCGAGGAGATATTCAAGGAATTATGCATCTTTTGCCACGGAAAGAAGGGGCTTGGAGACGGTGTAACGGTAATCGGCCTGAAGGCAAAGCCGAAGAGCTTTATCAGAAAAAAGGGTATCCTCACAATGAAGGATCAGGAGATCTTCGATATCATTACCTACGGCGTGAAAACCAGCTATCAGCTCAATATGCCCGCATGGGGACCGAGACTCACGGTTGAAGAGAGACTCGATGTGCTGGCCTACATCAAGAAATTGGCAAAAAAAACAAAGAGAGAGGTAGAAGAAAAGGGAGCTGATGAAGAACATAAAACACCATGAAAACGGCGGCGGCCACAAACATTAACCTTATGGAGCTTGTTGTTAAGGGTTTTTGCACCCTATCGGCGCTCCTTCTGTTTTTCCTTCTCAGCCTCGGCACCACGGCTACAGGGGCAAACATTCAGGAAGAGTCACCACCCGATAATAAGAAGGCGCCGGGAAATCACGTCCAAGAAGGAGGCGGGGAAACGAAACGGGGCCTCGCCCCCTTTGTTGAGACCCTCCTTAAGCGATATGGCGTTCCTGACGAATATCTCGACTCCGGTGAACCGAGGTGCTCAAGCTGTCATACCAGTGAGATGAGGCCCGCCATCGATTACACCACCGATGCCGAGTGTCTTCAGTGCCACAACGCCGATTACAGCGAGCGTTTTCTCGAGATCGATGAAAGGTACAAAGTGCCCCTCGATGAGGCAACGGAGAGCTACCGCCAGCACATACGTGACGACCTGGCGCAACTCGACAGACCAACCCCTTCAAAAGAGAAAAAGACCTATGCCATCCCAGACGGAATGGTCCTCATCCCTGCCGGTGAGTTCATCATGGGTACCAACGACTGGTGGCCTAAATCCGGGCCGGAACATAAGAGGACCCTTCCCGATTTCTTCATGGACATCTATGAGGTGACCAACAGGGACTATATGGAGTTCGTCGTTGCGACCGGCCATAATATGCCCGACCACTGGAGGGCCAACAAGGGGATGGTACCCCCCAAGAAGTACGACCACCCCGTTACCTATGTGAACTGGTTTGATGCCGACGCCTACTGCAAATGGAGGGGAAAGAGGCTCCCCACCGAGGCGGAGTGGGAAAAGGCGGCGCGGGGAACGGACGGCAGGGTCTTCCCCTGGGGAAACAAGTTCGAAAAAAATAGAGGGAATACCCCCCAGTACGGAAAGGAAGACACCATGCCGGTAGGGAGCTTCGACAACGGGAAGAGCCCCTACGGCGTTCATGACCTGGCCGGTAATGTCTTTGAGTGGACAGCCGACTGGTATATGGCGTATCCCGGCAACAAGCACCCCGATCCGAACGAGGGTGAACGGTACCGTGTCGTCCGGGGCGGGTCGTGGTACGACTGCACCTACTACAAATGCGGCATAAGCGCCCCCACCTACAACAGGATATTCTTCAACCCCTATACGAGAAACAACAACTTCGGTTTCAGGTGCGTACAAGATGCGAAGTAACCGGGAGGTATATTCATGAAGCATTGGAGCTCTATACTTGCCCTCTTTCTGCTCATCCTAGTTGTCCCCCTCGTTGGCTGTCAGAGGGGAGAGAAGGAGGGAAAGAAGGCGGTGCAACCTGTGCAGAAAGTGGCGGCGCCCGAAGATATGGTTCTCATCCCCGCAGGCGAGTTCATTATGGGCAGCAACGATGTAGATAAAGAAGGTCTCCAGCAACGGTTCGGCATGACCAAGATCCCCTATATGAATGAGCACCCGGAGCGTAAAGTACATCTCGATGACTACTATATCGATAAGTACGAAGTCTCAAACGATAAGTATAAGGAGTTTATCGATGCAACGGGACACAAGCCGCCTGTATACTGGGTAAAAGGGAACTATGCTCCCCTGCCCGATAAGCAGCCGGTGGTTATGGTTTCATGGTTTGACGCCGACGCCTACTGCAAGTGGCGGGGGAAGAGGCTCCCTACCGAGGCGGAGTGGGAGAAGGCGGCACGGGGGACGGATGGAAGGCAGTATCCGTGGGGGAACGAGTTCGACCAGAAGAAGACAAATGCACTCGGTCTCCATGGTCAACCCACACCGGTGGGGCAGTTCCCGGAGGATGTGAGCCCCTTTGGTGTCTTTGACGTGGCCGGTAACGTTTCAGAGTGGGTCCAGGAGTGGTACAAGGCGTACCCGGGGAGTCAGTATCTCGATGAAGCTTTCGGTGAAACCAATAAGGTGGTACGGGGGGGGAGCTGGGGGGGGATCGGCCACTACAGCTTCGATTTTTACTACCGTTCATCATTCAGAAATTATGTGAGACCCGAGTTTACCCTGAATGACGTCGGCTTCAGGTGTGCCAGGGATGGAAAGTAACCGGTTGATATTATGGATGGCACTCCCTGAACAGCTCTCATTCATTTCATCCCGGCCTCCTCGACGGTACAGGAAGGAAGTGGTGAAATTCTGATGATGCTGCAAAGGAAATACAGGACGAGTCGTTACCTGCTTACCGGGTGGCTCTGCCTCTCCCTCCTCTCCTTCACCCTCTACGCCTCCTCCTGCTTCACCCATCAGGCCCACCCTTCAGACAGCGACAGCAGTCACCACGACAATAATTCTGTACATGGAGATGGTCATCACCACGACACAGGGCACCACCACGATAAAACGGTTCATACCTGCATCTGCAAGTGTGCCAACCTGCTCAACTCATCTGTTGTAAAGAGTACCCCTGCAATAGTCAAGGCCCCTTTCGTGCCACTCCCTCTGAGTGTCGCGCAAGAGGTGCTTTCAATCGCTACGACCTACCACTCCCCCGGTCATATCAGGGCGCCCCCCCATATGTCACATCAATAGCTAACTCTCAAAGGTACCTATTGTTTGTTCACAAGCTCTTGCCCAGGAACATCAAGAGTTCATGAATATACGTATGCCTGAGTGAAAACCGGTGCTCCACCTGTCTCCCTCGATGAAGAGGGGATTGAACAGGAGGCATCAG
>JBHHXU010000164.1:0-4672 GCA_046757185.1 Thermodesulfobacteriota bacterium | reverse complement strand
TGGAGCGGCTGACCGCCCTCCTCGAAACTCGCGACATCAAGGGCGCCTCTGAATTCCTCTCAGAGCTGCACCCCTCCGATATAGCATGGCTCCTTACCGATTGCGAAGAGGATGAGCGGGCGGAGCTCTTCAAGCTCCTGCCGCCGGAAACCTCATCGGAGGTCATCCTCGAGTTGGACGAGAGCATCAGGGAGAGGCTCCTCTCGATCATCTCCAGCGAGGAGCTCGTCGAGATGGTCGAGGAGATGGATACCGATGACGCCACCGACATCATAGCGGAGCTCCCCGATGAAGAGGCAAAGACCGTCCTTGAGGGCATTGAGGAGGAAGATTCGCGGGAGGTCAAGAAGCTCCTCCACTACCCGGAGGACACCGCCGGCGGCAAGATGCAGACGGAGCTCGTCGCGGTGCCTGAGGAGTCCACCGTCGAGGAGACAATCGAACATGTACGCGCCATGAGCGACGAGGTCGACCATGTTACCAATGTCTTCGTTGTCGATGACCGGGAGAGGCTGGTGGGGATGGTTCCCCTTGAAAAACTCATCCTCGCCAAGCCGCACATCCCCGTCAGGGATATTATGGATGAAAAGTTCTACAAGGTTACCGTCGATGAGGACCAGGAAGAGGTGGCGCGGACATTCCAGCGGTACGACCTCCTCTCCATAGCGGTCGTCGACAGGGACGATAAGCTGCTGGGGAGGATAACGATCGACGACGTGGTCGATGTTATCGAGGACGAGATCTTCGAGGATTTTTACAAGGTGGCGGGTGTCCATGCCGACGAGAGGGCCCTCGACTCCCCCTCGCGGTCGGTGAGAATGAGAATCCCGTGGCTCGTCGTCAACCTGGGCACGGCCTTCCTTGCCGCTATTGTGGTACGGTTCTTTACCGATACCATCCAGACCATGGTAATGCTTGCCGTCTTCATGCCCGTCGTTGCCGGCATGGGCGGCAACGCAGCCACACAGACCATAACCGTTATCGTCAGGGGCCTTTCTCTCGGTGAGCTGGATCTGCGGCAAGCGCGGAGGGTCCTCCTTAAAGAGACGGTCGTCGGCCTCGTGAACGGCGCCCTCCTCGGCCTGGCCGCCGCCGTCATAGCCTACCTCTTTGGTATAAACTATACCATCGGGGTCCTCCTCTTTCTGGCTATGACTACCAATCTCATCATCGCGGGGCTCGCGGGGAGTCTCATCCCCCTCTTCCTGAAGTGGTGCAAGGCGGACCCAGCCCTCTCGGCCAGCGTCTTTGTGACGGCCTGCACCGACATCGGTGGTTTCCTCTCCTTCCTCGGCCTTGCCGCACTCTTCATGAGGTACGGCTTCCTATGAAAAGGGGGTACAACACCACCGGAGCCATCGTTCTGAACGCCATCGATTACGGCGAGTCGGACAGGATCGTCACCTTCTATACCGCCGACTACGGAAAGGTGACCGGCATCGCAAAGGGGGCGAGGAGGAGCAAGAAGCGCTTTGTCAACAAGCTCGAACCGTTCTCACATATCACCCTCACCTTCTTCCATAAGGAGGGGAGGGAGCTGGTACGCATCGAGGAGTGCAGGCTCAGAAACGACTTCCACCGGTTAAAGGACAACCTTGAGGGGCTCGCCTACGGCAGCTATATGCTTGAGCTCCTCGGGGCGATGACCCGTGAAGGGGAGAGGCATGAGGGGGTCTTCACGCTTCTGCTGGCTGCTCTCGAAATGGTGCAGGGAGAAGGGGATCCGGAGAAGGGCGCCCTCATCTTTGAAACGAGGCTCCTCTCCCTCCTCGGCTACCGGCCCCGCCTTGACGGATGTCTCCTCTGTTCGAGACTCTCCGATGGGACGAGATACTACTTCAGCTCCCACAGGGGGGGGATGGTATGTGATGCCTGCAGAGGGGGGATGCCTGAACTGCTTCCCCTCTCCCTCGGTACGGCCAGGTTCCTCGATGCAACCGCCAGGATGGATATCCGTAAGGTAGGGAGGCTCATCCCGAATCCGGTTGTCGTGAGAGAGAGCATATCGGTGCTCAGGGACTTTGTGCGCTATCACGTGGGGAGGGAGTTGAAGACGAGGCAGTTCCTCGACCGGATAAAGGGTCTCGACCATACGATTGCGGCGCCGGTCAAATGTTGATGGCGTCGTAAGGCGCACGATGGACGAATATGCTATGATGGAAAACCGATCGATCAGGGGGGGTTACCAGTGCACTTTCAGGACATGATAATGAAGCTCCAGCAGTTCTGGATAGAGCGGGGGTGCGTCATCTGCCAGCCTTACGACATTGAGAAGGGAGCAGGCACCTTCAATCCCGCCACCTTCCTCAGGGTTCTCGGGCCGGAGCCGTGGAGGGTCGCCTACGTTGAACCGTCACGACGTCCCACCGACGGCCGGTACGGCGAGAACCCGAACCGGCTTCAGTACTACTACCAGTTTCAGGTTATCCTGAAACCGTCGCCCGACGACATCCAGGATGTCTATATCGAGAGCCTCCGCACCCTCGGCATCGACCCGCTGGAACACGACATTCGCTTTGTCGAGGACGACTGGGAGAGTCCCACCCTCGGCGCCTGGGGGCTCGGATGGGAGGTGTGGCTCGACGGGATGGAGATAACCCAGTTCACCTACTTCCAGCAGGCGGGCGGCATCGAATTGAAGCCGGTCTCGGGGGAGATTACCTACGGCCTGGAGCGGATCGCCATGTACCTCCAGGGGATCGAGAGCGTCTTCGACATCCAGTGGGCGGAGGGGGTCAAGTACGGCGACATCCACCACAGGAGCGAGGTCGAGTACTCGCACCACAACTTTGAGGAGGCCGATACGTCGATGCTCTTTAGCCTCTTCGACATGTACGAGAAGGAGGCGCTACGGCTCGTCGACAAGGGGCTCGTCCTCCCGGCTTACGACTACTGCCTCAAGTGTTCCCACACCTTCAACCTCCTCGACGCACGTGGCGCCATCAGCGTCACCGAACGTACACGCTTTATCGGAAGGGTGAGGAACCTCGCCAGGAGGTGCGCCGTGGGGTATCTGAAAAGGGGCAATCAGGAAGAAGAGAAAAAGTGAACAGACCTTAAAACAACACAAAGGAGCGGAACATGAAGAAGAGGCTTTCGAAAGAGATTATGGAGCGCGCGACGGCGGTCATTCCCGGCGGTGTCAACAGCCCCGTGAGGGCCTTTGGAGCGGTGGGGGGGACGCCCCCCTTCATCAAGATGGCGAAGGGGGCAAAGGTATACGATCTGGACGGGAACGCCTATATAGACTACGTCGGTTCGTGGGGGCCGATGATCCTCGGCCACGCCCACCCGACGGTAAGCGGCGCCCTCAGGAGGGCCATCAACAGGGGCACCAGCTACGGGGCTCCCACCGCCGCCGAGGTGGAGCTTGCCAACCTCATCATCGACGCCTTTCCGACCATGGATATGGTAAGGCTCGTCAGCTCGGGCACGGAGGCGACCATGAGCGCCATCCGCCTCGCCAGGGGCTTTACCGGCAGGGACGGCATCATAAAGTTCGAGGGGTGTTACCACGGTCACTCTGACTCCCTCCTCGTCAAGGCGGGGAGTGGCGCGGCGACCTTCGGCGTCCCCAGCAGTCCGGGCGTCCCGAAGGGGCTTGCACGGAGCACCTTCAACGCCGTCTATAACGACCTCGACTCGGTTGAGGCTATCTTTAAGAAAAACCGGAAGGGCATCGCCTGTGTCATCATCGAGGGTGTGCCGGGGAACATGGGGGTCGTCCTGCCGCGGGAGGGGTTCCTGGCGGGGCTCCGGAAGCTCTGTACCAGGAACGGCGCCCTCCTCATTGTCGACGAGGTGATGAGCGGCTTCAGGCTCTGTTACGGCGGGGCCCAGAGGGTCTTTGATGTCAGGCCCGATATCACCTGTCTCGGCAAGGTCATCGGCGGCGGCATGCCCATCGGCGCCTTCGGCGGCAGGAGAAAGGTAATGAAAAAGCTCGCACCGGCTGGGTCAGTCTACCAGGCGGGCACACTATCGGGCAACCCCATAGCCGTCGCCGCCGGGATAACGACACTGAAACTCCTCAGGAAGAGGGGGGTCTATAAACAGCTCATAAAAAAGGCGGAAGCGCTCTGCAACGGCCTCGAAGAGATTACACGGCGCAAGAGCTTCCCCGTCCAGATTGCCAGGGCAGGCTCGATGTTTACCCTCTTCTTTAATGAGGAGCCGGTAACGAACTACACCGTGGCCGCGAAGAGCGACCTTAAGCGGTTCTCGAAGTACTTCGGGAGAATGCTCGAAAGAGGGGTCTATCTGCCGCCGTCACAGTTTGAGGCGGCCTTCGTCTCAACGGCGCATGCCGACAGGGATATCGACAGAACCCTCGAAGCGGCAAAGAAGGCGCTGAACAGGCTGTAGGGAGAATCCGTTGATCGGCGGGGAAAACCCCGCCCAGAGAGAACAGTGGGAGCCCGTTGGGAGTCCCCCTTTTGGAGGTACGATGTTTCCCTTTATTATTGCCTGAACTGACCTGAAAAAGGCACAAACCGCCACGCTTGGTGAGCTCAACAATTGATATTAAGTGCTTAAAAAAACATCGTACATGAAGAAAGCAGGATATCCCTATAATTTTAATCTACCCTTTACTTGTCAATTATAAAGAACTGGCCCTCGCTTTTCTCCGCACACCTACTACTCATAATTTGCTGCTATTTATGCATCCCTT
>JBHHXU010000163.1:0-4681 GCA_046757185.1 Thermodesulfobacteriota bacterium | reverse complement strand
TAAATCTGGCACACGTTTTAGAGCAGGTCGGCAAGGATAAGGGGCTCGACAAGAGTATTCTCATTGAGGTTCTCGAAGCTGCCATGATGAGGGCGGCTGAGAAGAGGTACGGTGCTGATAAGGATATAGAGAGCCACTACAATGAGGAGCTTGGCGAAGTGGAGCTCTTTCAATTCAAGACGGTTGTTGAAGAGGTGACGGAGGAGGAGACAGAGATAGATCTCGAGGAGGCGAAAAAGCTGGACCCCGATGTCATCATCGGGGATAGCCTGGGGGTGAAGCTGGATACCAGCGGATTCGGCAGGATAGATGCTCAGACGGTCAGACAGATTATTATCCAGAAGGTGCGGGAGGCAGAGCGGGATATTATCTATGAAGAGTATAGCAGCAAGAGTGGTGAGGTGGTGTCCGGTATAATCCAGCGGTTTGAGCGGGGGGATGCCATCGTTGACCTCGGAAGATGTGAGGCGTTCCTTCCCAGGAGGGAGCAGGTGCGGCGAGAAGGATATCGTATAGGTGAAAGGATACGCGCCCTCATCATAGAGGTAAGGAAGGAGTCCAAGGGGCCGCAGATTATTTTAAGCAGGACTCACAGCGATTTTCTGGTAAAGCTTTTCGAAACCGAAGTGCCTGAGATCTACGAGGGGATCGTCGAGGTGAAGGGTGCGGCCAGAGAGCCGGGAGACAGGGCTAAGATTGCCGTCGTCTCTCACGATTCGGCAGTGGACCCCGTAGGCGCATGTGTCGGCATTAAGGGCTCAAGGGTTCAGGTGGTGGTACAGGAGCTGCGTGGTGAAAAGATCGATATTGTTCCCTGGTCGGATGAGCCGGCACTCTTCACAAAGAATGCCCTATCCCCCGCACAGATTGCAAGGGTCATCGTCGATGATGATGAGCACTCCATGGAGGTGATCGTGCCGGATGACCAGCTCTCCCTTGCAATTGGGAAGAGAGGGCAGAATGTACGGCTTGCAGCCAGGCTGGTAGGGTGGAAGGTGGACATACGGAGCGAGACGGAAACGAAGGCTGAGGCTATGTCTCCAGAGGAGGCGTTGAGAAGAGAGGTGGAGGCTGCTGCGGAGAGAAGGGGCGAAGAGCTGGGACAGGATGTTGAGACACTGCCGGGCGTAGGGCCGAAACTGGGTGAACTGCTGCGCAGGGGGGGGTACAATACCGTCGCAGATCTTCGAGGTGCCTCACTGGAAGAACTCTCGAAGGTGGATGGCATCGGGGAAAAGAGGGCTGAGAAGCTGATAGAAGCTGTACAGGAGATGGCCGGCGAAGAGGGGGAGGGTGATTGAATACCCTTTCCACTCAGCTGAGAGTGAGGAGAGGGTGGAAGCCCTCCTCAATATAAGCGTTGCTTCAGATGCCTGAACGGACATGTATCGGCTGTAGAAAGGTTTTGAGAAAAGAGAGGTTGGTGCGGCTGGTAGTGGATGGACACGGTTGTCTAGCCGTTGGCAGGAGGGGAGCAATGGATGGCCGGGGAGGGTATCTCTGCCCACGGAGGAGTTGTCTCGATGCCGCCCTGCGAAAAGGGAGGGGCTTTCTTGCCAGAGTGTTCAAACGCAATGTGGAGATAATGGATGGTGAGAGGCTCTGGAAGGACGTTATTGAAGCAATCGGCGATAGCTCTCCCTCTGAAGGGGAGTGTAACGTGAGGAGCACACCATAAATATAGCAATAAATAGCTAATAAAATAGCTGCAGTAAGAGGATTATTTTATAATTATTATGATAGAAGAAAAAGAAGAGAGAAAGGCCCCTCTTGGTGGAGAGGTAGAGGAGAAGAGGGTAAGGCCTACCGTTATCAGGAGGAGGAGGAGCGCATCCGCCCCACCTCGGACGGAGAAGAAGGCCGAAGATGTGGAGCGCCGGACTGTTCAGGAAGAGGCGGAAGAGGCCAAGGCTACTGATACTATCCCGGTAAAGGAAGAGAAGAAGGGTGAGGAACCGAAGGAGACAATAAAGGTAAAGGATAAGACCCCGGTGAAGGGGAAGGCGGTAAAGGCGGAGGCAAAGGAAGAGACCGGGAAGGTGGTCCCTACCGAGAAGGCGGTCCCGGGTGCTGTTCCATCCATAAAGGAGAAGAAGAGAGGCAAGGGGCAAAAGCCTTCCAAAGCGGTAACGGAATTTCCAAAAGCAAGACCGGAAAAGAAGCGGGTTGACCATAAGAAGTCTATCTTCGGCAGGGACCAACTCTACGCGGAGAGGGATACCCGTCGCAGGAAATTTCAGTCAGCCGCACCGACCAGGAAGCTCAAAAAGACGGAGATCACCGCTGTCAAGGCGGCAAAGAAGGTGATAAGGATAGAGGATTCCATTACGGTGGCGGACCTCTCGCAGAGGCTCGGGATGAAGGCCGCTGAGATCATAAAAAAGCTCATGGCTCTCGGGATAATGACCACCGTCAACCAGTCGATCGATGTTGATGCGGCGACGCTGGTTGTGCAGGACTGCGGGTATGATGTTGAGCACATAGCCCCTCAGGTAGAGACGCTTATAGCGGAGGAGGTGGAAGAGCATCCTGGTGATTTGGCGCCGCGTCCCCCCGTGGTGACGGTCATGGGCCATGTAGACCACGGAAAGACATCCCTCCTCGACATCATAAGGAAGACCAATGTGGCCGGAGGGGAGTCCGGAGGGATCACGCAGCACATCGGCGCCTATCATGTTCATCTGGAGAGGGGCGATATAACCTTCCTCGATACGCCGGGTCATGAGGCCTTTACTGCAATGAGGGCGCGGGGCGCCAAGGTGACCGACATTGTCGTCCTTGTTGTGGCGGCGAATGACGGGGTTATGCCTCAGACGGTAGAGGCCATCAATCATGCCAAGGCGGCAAATGTTCCCATTATCGTCGCGATAAACAAGATAGACCTTCCCGATGCGGATCCGCAGAGGGTGAAGCAGGAGCTTTCACAGCACGGCCTTGTCCCCGAGGATTGGGGGGGGGATACCATCTGTGTTGAGGTTTCAGCGAAGAAGGGAAAGAACATCAAGGAGCTGCTGGAGCTTTTACTGCTCCAGGCCGAGATGCTTGAACTGAAGGCCAATCCTTCGAGACCTGCGAAGGGGATCGTTGTTGAAGCGAAACTCGATAAGGGGAGAGGCCCTGTAGCGACAGTCCTTGTCCATGACGGCTCTATCAAGGTAGGCGATATTATTCTTTCCGGCGTCCACTACGGAAGGGTGAGGGCAATGGTGAATGATAGGGGGAAGGGAACGAATAAGGGGGGGGCCTCCATGCCGGTGGAGATACTCGGACTTTCCGGAACGCCTGAGGCAGGCGATGTTTTTTCCGAAGTAAAGGATGAGGCGACGGCCAAGCAGGTCGTCAATATAAGGATGAAGAAGATGCAGGCCAGCGAGGCGGGTAAGACGGCGAAGGTCAGCCTCGATGACCTCTATGACAGGATACAGGGCGGTGAGATAAAGGAGCTCGGTATCATCATCAAGGGGGATGTCCAAGGTTCGGTAGAGGCCCTGGAGGACCAGCTTTTAAAACTCTCCACCCCCGATATAAAACTGAAGCTCATGCACGGCGCCGTAGGAGGGATCACCGAGGGCGACATCATGTTAGCCTCGGCGTCAAAAGCCATCATCATCGGCTTCAATATCAGGCCTGATCCCAAGATACGCGCCCTGGCATCAAAGGAGGGGGTCGATATCCGGTGTTATAAGGTAATCTATGAGGTAGAGGAGGACATCAGGAAGGCGATGGAGGGGATGCTGGCCCCCATCGTCGAAGAGAAGGTCCTGGGGAGGGCCGAGGTTCGGCAGATTTTCAAGGTGAGCAGGGTAGGGACGATTGCGGGTTCCTATGTCATTGACGGCAAGATACAGAGGGGCGCGAAAATGCGCCTCCTGAGAGACGACGTGCTCATCTTCGATGGGAAGATAGCGGCGCTGAAAAGGTTCAAGGATGACGTGAAGGAGGTGGCGTCCGGCTTTGAGTGCGGCATATCACTGGAAGGATACAACGATATCAAGGTCGGCGATGTCCTGGAGGCTTATGTTCTGGAGGAGACGGCGGCGAAATTATAGGGCGTTTTAACACGGGTGATAACTTCCTTAATTGTATGAGAAGGTGGAATCTTCCGCCGGACATGAGCGATGTCTCCGAACCTTCCATAACACCTCCCCACTTTTTATGGTACTGGGAATCTGCCGTTTAGACTTCCATATCCACCAGAGCAGCTCTCTCAAGGAGAAGAGGCAGGTGATAAAGAGCGTCATGGGGAAGGTGAAGAGTCGTTTCAATGTCTCCATCGCCGAAATAGGCGACCATGAACTCAGGCAGAAGTCGTGTATCGGTATATGTGTTATAGGGAATGAGCGCGCCTATATCAATTCTGTGCTCGACAGGATAATCAACTATGTGGAAGCGCTCAATATCGCCGAAATGGTGAACCACACAATTGAGATAGAGAGTTATTCGTAGTCATTTTTGTGCTGGGGAGGGAAGGTGAAACCGTTCTTCCAACGGCGCCCTCCTATAATGCCTTGTAATCGTAATGCAGTTTAAACGTTCCGACAGAATTGGGGATCTCATCAGGAAAGAGATCGCAATCATGCTCCTTGGGGAGATCAAGGACCCGAGGGTCGGTCTTGTCACCATCACAAAGGTGTCGGTAACCGATGATATACGTCAGGCGAAGGTCTACTTCAGTATATAC
>JBHHXU010000162.1:0-4699 GCA_046757185.1 Thermodesulfobacteriota bacterium | reverse complement strand
GCCATGATCCTCCCGGCAATCGTAACCACCTCGTTGGCGGCCTCAAGCTCTTCACTCCCGACGGAACCAAACCGCTCTTTTATCGTACTGCAACTGTCCTTAACGGTGAAGTCGTTCGGGTAGGGGTTTACCCCCCTCTTCTTCAGCCCCTCAAGTTTCGCAATCCGTTGCTGGTATTCGCTCTCCTTCTGTTCCACGTCCCGTCCTTTCGTTCCTATTGTAATTGGTAAAAATATCTTATTTAATGGGGAGAGTCAAGATAAATGGGTTGTTTTTTCAAGGGATTTGACGGGTTACAGGGAGCAGCGACTGCTGGAGAGGGAAAGTGAAAATACCTCGGGGAGCGGTTGGCGAGGGAGAGCGGCTCACATCCGGGAAACCTATAGAAGGGACTCGATGGGTACCGCTTTTTTCCCCTGTGCGTCTGCTACTGCCGTACAGGTAATGTCGCCCCGACGGACATTGACTCCACGTGCAAGGGCCTCATCCTTTTCAACAGCCCCGGTAAGACCGAGATTGGCGATGGTCACCACATAGGGGAGGGTCGCATTGGTGAGGGCAAAGGTGGAGGTCCGTGGAACGGCCCCCGGCATGTTGGTGACACCGTAATGAATGACCCCCTCAACCTCGTAGACAGGCTCTGAATGGGTGGTGGGCCGTATCGTCTCCACGCACCCCCCCTGGTCGACAGAGACATCGACAATTACCGACCCCCTCTTCATCCGTGACACCATCTCACTCGTTACGAGCTTCGGCGCCCTGGCCCCCGTCACGAGGACGGCCCCGACGAGCACATCAGACTCGGCAACGGCGCCCTCTATTGCAGATGGGTTCGCCTGAAGCGTTGTCACCCTCCCCCCGAAGAGGTCGTCCAGGTAACGCAACTTGTCGAGTCCCCTGTTGAGAACGGTCACCTCCGCACCCACCCCTACTGCCATCGTCGCCGCATTGAGCCCCACCGTCCCCCCACCGATGATGGCGACACTCCCCTTTTCCACACCGGGAACCCCGCCGAGGAGGATACCCCTCCCGCCGTTGGCCTTCAAGAGATAGTGAGCGCCGATCTGCACCGAGAGTCGTCCGGCCACCTCGCTCATGGGTGTAAGGAGTGGCAGGGTACCGTCGGTCAGCTCGACCGTCTCGTAGGCGATGGCGGTGCACCCGCTCGCAACAAGCCGGTCGGTAAGCTCCGGGAGTGGAGCAAGGTGGAGAAAGGTAAAGAGGGTTAACCCCTCCCGAAGGTGGGGATATTCCTCGGGGAGTGGCTCCTTCACCTTGACCACCATCTCTGACCCTCCGTAGACCTCCTCAGACGAGCCGGCTATCTCCGCCCCCGCCCCGATAAATTCGTCATCGGCGATGCCGCAACCCCTTCCCGCCCCCTGTTCCACTATCACGCGGTGCCCGGCCTCTCTCAAGACCCTCACGCCGGACGGCACCACGGCCACCCTGAACTCCTTATCCTTTATCTCTCTCGGAACACCGATAATCATGATTCATACTATAAAACCAGGGAGATTGTCTTGTCAATCACCGAACGGGTTTTCCTCAACTGCCCTTGGATTTTTAGCTGTCAGACTGTAAAACCCATGGACACGCCGATCTATCCTATTGTCGGCACTATTTATCCGACGTAAGGTTAGAAATACCTTATCCATCGTCTAATCCATCGGGGGCGGGGTTGCAGCAGTAAGGGTACGATGCAAAACGACCTCAGGCGTTGCCGATGGTACCGATGGAGTTGTAGAGGCTACTGGCATAGTCGTCTATCTCCTCACCCTTTTCATTCTTGACGGTGAAGGTCACATCCGGCAGGCCCTGGAGGCAGAAGGCGCCGGTCAGAAGGTCTCGAAGGCCCTCCTTGTTCTCCTCCTTCTGTTCTCTGGTCAGGATAAGCTTTTTGGGGGATACAAACTCGCCTGCTATCGCCTTCTCCAGCTCTTCACTCCCCTCCACGATGGAAATCTCAAACCTCCCGTCGTCAAGCACCCTCTCAACAAACACGATATGCATGGAACCCTCCTCTTATTTTAGTTACTGTCAAGATTACCGCTGCAACCAAGGGTCAGTCTTCTTTATTTATGATCGAACAGATACGGTCGGGATAATTAACATTCAAAATGGGCTGCTCAGAAAATTTTTTCCACAGCGGAACAATATTAAGGTTCGGCATAAAATCAATGGGGGTATCAGGAAGTGTATAGGGAAGTTTCGCTGTTTTGGGATGGTATGTTTTAAACGAGCTCGTACGTGAATATGCAATCGTTTTACTATTACCGGTATTGATTGTTTTAGACTCTCTCGACTGAAGATTGTGCCCCAAAATTTGTGCAATAGAAGCAGGGATGATGCATTCATCAATGCCTGTGTTGATCAAGCCGAATTCTCTGTGAGTTAAACGTGAGTGTGGTAGTCCAAAACACCCTTTCCATCTTGTCCTCGTTCTACAGTGTGATCCCTATATATCGAGGTTAACCACATCGAGGGCATGCCTCTCAATAAACTCCCTCCTCGGCTCCACCTCATCCCCCATGAGCCTTGTGAAGACATCATCCGCCTCGATAATATCCTCTACCCGCACCTGTAGGAGGATTCTTCCCTCCGGATCCATGGTGGTCTCCCAGAGCTGGCCGGGGTTCATCTCTCCAAGTCCCTTATACCTCTGGAGGGAGAGCCCCTTTTTCCCTATCTCAAAGACGGCATCGAGAAGCCCCTTGAAGGTGTTTATCCTTTGAGAATCATTATCAAATAATATTTCATAGGGTGGACCGCCGAGGCCCTTGAGATCCGTTCCCAGCCTCTTCAGCTCCTGAAAATCCGGTGATGAGAGGAACTCCCTGTTCACACAGGTTTCAAGCCTGTCCTCACCACACCGTGAGAGGGCCTTAAACATAAGACAGTTATGCTCCGAATCCTCTCCAACCTGGAACTCAACTGGTGTCAGCGCGGGGTGGAGCGCTTCAATGTAGGTCCTTATGTCTTCCAGAAGGGCCTTCAGGGTCCTCATCTTCTTTAAGGTATCTACCCCAAAACCGTCTTCCAATGCAAGGGCCGCCACTATCTCTCCCTCCCTCCCTCTCTTACCGATCATTGTTATAATCCCCTGAAACTGGGCAACCTTCTTCAGCATTTTAAAGAGACGCTCCCCTTTGAATTCACCCTTCCCACCCTTTGTTTTTATCACCAGATTCTCAGAGGCAACTTCGAGGATAAACTCCTCCATCGCTCCTTCATCCTTCAGATACCGTTCCATTTTCCCCTTTTTCACCTTGAAGAGGGGCGGTTGAGCTATATAGAGATACCCCCCCTCGACGAGTGCTGTCATCTGCCGGTAAAAGAAGGTTAGGAGAAGTGTTCTTATATGGGAACCGTCGACATCCGCATCAGTCATGATGATGATCCGGTGGTAGCGGAGCTTATCGACCTGAAAGTCCTCCTTGCCGATCCCGCAGCCGAGGGCGGTTATAATATTCCTTATCTCTTCATTGGAGAGCATCTTGTCAAAACGCGCCTTCTCGACATTGAGTATCTTTCCCCTGATCGGCAGTATCGCCTGGTTCCTCCGTTCTCTTCCTTGTTTTGCAGATCCCCCTGCAGAGTCGCCCTCCACGATGAAGAGCTCACTGAGGGCGGGATTGGTCTCCTGGCAGTCTGCGAGTTTACCGGGGAGGGATGACGTTTCAAGGGCGCCTTTTCTCCGTATAAGCTCCTTGGCCTTCTTAGCCGCCTCACGTGCCCGCGCACCATCGGCGGCCTTTTCAATAACCTTCTTCGCAATAGACGGATTTTCCTCAAAGAAGGTCGCCAGACCCTCATTAACGATCGCCTTTACATACCCCTCAACCTCGCTGTTCCCGAGTTTCGTCTTGGTCTGTCCTTCGAACTGGGGATCTCCGAGTTTAACACTGATAACCGCCGTTAGCCCTTCCCTTACATCGTACCCCTGAAGAGGCTCTCTAATGTCTTTCAAAAAGTTGCGACCCGCGGCATAATTATTCACCGTTCTCGTGAGTGCAGACTTGAAGCCGGAGAGGTGGGTCCCCCCCTCCGTCGTGTTGATCGTGTTCGCATAGGAAAATATATTTTCGCTGTACCCGTCGTTCCACTGCATCGCCACCTCGACCCGTGTTTCTGCCCTTTCACCGGCAATGGATATCACTTTCGGATGGATGGGGTTTTTTGCCTTGTTAAGGTGTTCGACAAAGGAGATGATACCACCCTTGTACTGAAATTCGTGGGACTTATTGTTCCTCTCATCTCTCAAGGATATACGGATACCCTTGTTAAGGAATGAAAGCTCTCTTAACCTCTGTGAGATGGTATCAAAACTGAATTCTGACGTTTCAAAAATGGAACTATCAGGTTTAAAGGTAATCTTTGTCCCTGTCTTTCTGCTCTTTCCTATGACCTCCAGCGGACCGGTGGGTCTCCCGATCTCATACCGTTGACTGTAGACTTTGCTGTCTCGTCTTATCTCCACCTCGAGCCACTCGGAAAGGAAGTTTACAACCGTGACCCCCACACCGTGGAGACCTCCGGAAACCTTATATGCCTTACTCTCAAACTTCCCGCCTGCGTGCAGTTCCGTTAATACCACCTCTACGGTCGGCACCTTCTTTGAGGGGTGTATCTCTACAGGAATACCCCGCCCATCATCCTCGATGGAAACACTGTTATCCCCGTAAATGACTACATTGAC
>JBHHXU010000161.1:0-4700 GCA_046757185.1 Thermodesulfobacteriota bacterium | reverse complement strand
CAAGCTCCCCCCCGACCTTCTTCTCCTGAACAAGTGCATCCTTGAGCTCGAAGGGCTCGGAAGGATGCTCCATCCGGAAATAGATGTCCTGCAGGAGAGTGAACCTTATGTAAAAAAGCTTGTAGCGAAGAGGGTTAGCCCCTCTACTATTGCAGGTGAGACAAAGGATGCCTTCGTGGACTACAAGGAGCTGGCAAAGAACTTCCCCGTTCAGATGAACCAGATCCTCAAGAAGATGACCAGCGATAAATTTACGATAGATTTTGTCCACAAGGGCCTTGAGGATTTCATGGGAGAGATTGACCGTTCGTCAAATCGGCTGACCATTGGTGTCATCATCGCCGCCCTCATCCTGGGGACGGCGCTCATCTCCGCCTTCGGAGGAGGACCGTCCCTCCTCGGTTTTCCCATCTTCGGCATCATCGGATTTATCGTTGTCGGCTGTCTCGGTCTGTGGCTCGCCTATCAGATAATAAAATCGGGAAAGTTTTAGCTTTCGCAATCGCATGTAACTGCTGCAGAGGCAGCAACACCATGAACGACCACAATGAAGGTCATAGAGTCGGATAAAAGCTACCGTGCAACAAAACCCACTGTCCTCACCCTGGGAAATTTCGACGGAGTCCACCTCGGACACCAGAGGATTTTACAGAGAGTCGTCCAGAGAGCGGAACAACTCAACCTCCCCTCTGTAGTCTACACCTTTGATCCCCACCCGCTCAAGGTCGTCGCCCCTCACAAGAGCCCCCCTCTCATTACCACCGGTAGTGACAAGGCTCGGTTGATCGCCTCCTTCGGCATAAGCCGTCTCGTCCTCGCACAATTCACCAGGGAGTTTGCCGCTCAGCACCCGACAGAGTTCGTGGAGGATGTATTGATGAACCAACTGAAGGTCCGGGAGGTGTGGGTCGGTCACGATTATACCTTCGGAAGGGGGAAGAGAGGGACGGTGGAGTACCTGAAGGAGCTCGGCAGGGGGTTCGGCTTTGCGGTTCATGTCGTTCCTGCCCAGAAAAAAAACGGTACTATCGTCAGCAGCTCACTCGTGCGCCGGTATATTCAGGGGGGGAATGTGCGTGATGCCGCCCAACTGCTCGGGAGACACTACACGATCACAGGGACTGTCGTCGAAGGAGATAGACGCGGCAGGGAGATAGGTTTTCCCACCGCCAATATCGCCTCCGACGGGGAACTCATGCCGAAGGACGGCGTCTACGCCGCCTATGTCAACCTGGGCAGGAAGAGGCGCCCCGGGGTTGCCAATATCGGTCTCGCCCCGACCTTCGGACGGGAACATCCGGTCCTCGAGGTTCACATCATCGACTTCAAGAGACCCATCTACGGGAGAGAAGTGAGGATAGAGTTTGTCGAGCGGCTCCGCGGCGAGAGGAGCTTTAACGACGTTGGTGGCCTGGTACGACAGATAACACGGGATATCGAAAAGGCGAGAGAGGCATTATGAAGATAACAGGGGTAACAATGATAACGGGCATCTTCGGTTACCCGGTGGAGCACTCCCTCTCACCGGCAATGCAGAATGCGGCCATAGAGACGACAGGGGTGGACATGGTCTACCTCCCCTTCAGTGTGGAGCCGGCACGGCTCGAGGGGGCGGTGGGAGGCATACGGGCGCTCAATCTTACCGGCGTCAATATCACCATACCCCACAAGGAGACGGTCATGGAGTACCTCGATGAGGTCTCTGATGAGGCACGCATCATCGGGGCGATTAATACGATTGTCAACAGAGATGGACGGCTCATCGGTCACAATACCGACGGTGACGGGTATCTGACATCGCTGAAAGAGGAGACCGGGTTCAACCCGGCCGGGAAGTCGATCGTTATCATCGGGGCCGGCGGCGCTGCAAGGGGTATTATCAATGCCCTCGCACGGGAGGGGGCCGGATCCATAATCATCGCCAACAGGACCCTTTCACGGGCGGAGAGGCTTGCTGCCGAATTTGAGCCACTCTATCCCTCTGTCGCCTTCACACCCTTCCCTCTCGATTCGGCCCCACTGAGGGAAAGTTTTGCGACCGCCGCACTCATCATCAATACCACCTCCCTCGGGATGGAGGGTAGGGGGACGATTAAACTCCCTCTCGATGTGTTGCCGAAGAACTCCATCGTATCCGATATCGTCTATAAACCCAGAACGACCGATTTTCTCAGAAGGGCCGCTGACCTCGGACTGGAAACACACGACGGTCTCGGAATGCTCGTCTGTCAGGGCGCCCTGGGTTTCACCCTCTGGACGGGCCGTGAAGCGCCGATCGACGTTATGCGGAGGACCGCGGAAGAGGCGCTGGGAGGATGAGGGCCGTCTTCGTCGGAGACGCCCACCTGAAGGGACGTAACGACCCGAACCAGAAGCGTCTCTGTTCATTCCTCAACACTCTTGAAGGTATCGACCGCCTCTTTATCCTGGGAGACCTCTTTGAGTTCTGGGTAGGGTACAATAGCGTTATCTATCACCACTATGCGCCGGTTGTCAACGGGCTCATCAACCTCAGGAGGAGTGGTGTCAGCCTCCTTTATACCGAGGGAAATCACGACTTCTTTCTTAAACGGTTTTTTTCCGGAAGAGTAGGCGTTGACATCTACCCCAATACGGCGGATATTCAGTTCGACGGAAAGAGGGTACTCCTTGCCCACGGCGACCTGGCAGACCGGAGGGGGAGCTATATGTTCATGAGACGGTTTCTGAGAAGCCCCCTCTTCCGGCTCATCCACCGCCTGGCGCCGCCCGCATTCAGCTGGGAGGTTGCCATGAGCCTCTCTAAAAAGAGCAGGAATGCGATGGAGAGGGGAGGGCTTATCGAGAAGTTCATGAAAGAGTACGCCCGAAAGAAGATAGGGGAGGGGTTTGACCTCACCGTCATGGGGCACACACACATTGCCGCCATCTCTCACGAGACCGTCAACGGCAGGGAGGGCACCTATGCCAATCCCGGTGACTGGATAGAGGACCATACCTACCTTGTCTATGAGGATGGACAATTACGGATCGAGCAGTTCGGCTCATGACCATAAATGCTCTTTATCCGAGCATGACAGAGGGCTTTAACATAATTATGGGGGCTCAATAAATGTGCAGTACGTATGTACCGTCTGCGGCTTTAACATGGTGGGGTATCATCCGGAGCGGTGTCCCTTCTGCAATGCTCCAAGGGAGAAGTTCCTCACCTCCGCGGAGTGCTCGGCCCGGTTCACGGTTGAGGAGTTCCCCGTCAACGAGCGGGTGACACGACTCAATTCGGTTCCCCCCCTCGGCCTTGAGCATGCCGCATTCCGTATCGAAACCGGTGCCCGAACCTTCGTGATAGACTGCCCCTCCTCCTTCGACAGAGGCCTCCCACCGGTAGACGTCATCACCTTCACCCACCACCACTTCCTCGGCGCCTCAAACCAGTATCGAGAACTCTTCTCCGCCACTGTCCGGATCCACCACCTCGACTCTGCACACCCCATCTGTCACGCCTTCACCTTCGATGAGACCTTCAGAGGAGACTTCACCGACGCCGGCATCGAGGCGTTCCACATCGACGGCCATACCCCCGGCTTCACCTTCTACATCCTCGAGGACATCCTCCTCGTCTGCGACTACGTCTTTCTGAAGGGGTCAGAGATGCGCTTCAACCCGTACGGCCCGGAGGGGGCGACTAAAGAGGGGGGAAGGAAGCTCAAGGGCATCATCGAGAGGAGAGAAATCACCACGGTCTGCGGTTACAACTACGTCATCAGCTACGGGGAGTGGAGAGAAAGGTTCAACAGGCTTATTGCCTGGGGGTAGAGGCCGTATCTACCCAACAGCTCCAGGAGATGGATTTTTTCGGCGATTACTGCTATAAATAGAAACTACTGTTCATATCCCCCCACCAACCCATCGGAGAAGGATGAAGCAATGAAGAGACATAAAAAGATACAGAGGATAACCCGCCAGTGGGGGAGGGTGAAGCAATCCCTTCTCATCCTTGCCATGACCGTCTTTATGGGCGCGGCGGCTCTTTCCATCCGGGCAGAGGGGGCAACACTCGATCCTGAATCGACCAGGTGTCTGAGCTGCCATAACAAGACCGTGCCCTTCGACACGGCCAACCACCATCCGGTCGGGATTGTCTACTCAGAGGCAGCACCCCTCGATCCGGCTATACGGCTCTTTAACGGCAGGATCGGCTGCGCTACATGCCACGTCCCCTATTCAGAGGCCTATCACCAAGCCCTGACCGATGAACGGAGCGCCTTCCCCTCCATTCCGGACCCCTTCCTCGTCATCGACAACAGGAGGAGCGAGCTTTGCCTGGCGTGCCATGTAAAATAAGGGAGTACTCTTCATTCGAGCGGACGCTAGATAGTGCCGCTCAATTCAGGTATTTTCAGCATCAAAATAATGACATCTTTTGAAACGTCATTTGATCCATTTTTGGCCTTAGGAAAATCATCATCTGCCCTTCATAAAAGTAGTTGTAAATAATGGCGAATGTAATTAAAGCTGCTTTTCTTGAAGACTTAACCAAACGTTTTGGGGGATTATGTAAGTTAGGCACAAGCTTATCCCTATATGAATTGGGAAGCGGCGCTGCACGAGTATACATTCGATACTCGAAGGTTCACCCCAGGGGTCGAACATTTTTTGGTTTACGAACACTGCTGTCCCATTAACACATAAATAAAGAAGCCCGAACCATACCCTTGTGC
>JBHHXU010000160.1:0-4713 GCA_046757185.1 Thermodesulfobacteriota bacterium | reverse complement strand
TCCCCCGTGTCATCGACGCCGGTGTGGACGCCCTCAAGATCGAGGGGAGGCAGAGGACAAGGGCGTATGTGGGAGCCATGACGAGGGTCCTCAGGGAGGCGGTCGATTCGTACGCCGCCGACCCAGACCATTACGCCATTAAAAAGGAGTGGCTTGACGAGACCAACGCCAGCTTCGAGGGGTCGAAACCGACCTTCGGATGTTATCTGGAGAAATAGACTATTGTGGAGATTTGATTGAGTTATGAAGAATGTTGCACAGGACCAAGTTGATGCAATCTCCAGGACTCTTATTATTGTGCTGACCAAAAGGGGTGTTAAGAGGGCAGCCCTTTTCGGCTCTATTGTAAGAGACGAGATGACTAGTGAGAGTGATTTAGATATCCTGATTGAGTTTGAGGGAAGAAGGAGCCTGCTTGATCTTGCAGGGTTAAAGTTAGAGCTGCAGGAACTGCTCAATAGGAGGGTGATCTTCTCACCTATGACTCTCTCCACCCACTGCTGAAGGAGAGGATACTGAGTGAATAGAAGGTGATTCTATGAAGGTAGTGGAACCGTAATGCAGTTAACCCTCGGTCCCATACTCTTTGACTGGAAGAGAGAGGAGGTCATCCGCTTCTATGACGAGGCGGCGGAGATGGCCGTCGACCGGGTCTATATCGGCGAGGTGGTCTGCGTCAAGAAGCAGGGGCTCCGCTTGAAGGATATCGAAGGTATCGCCGAAAAGCTCCGGAGGGCGGGGAAGGAGGTCGTCCTTTCCAGCCTTGCCGTGGTAAGCAATGAGGATGAACTCGATCTTGTGCGGGGGCTCATCGGGCTATCCTTCCCGGTAGAGGCGAACGATATGTCGGTCTTCAATATCGTCGGGGATCGGGAGTCGGGGGTCGGTGAAAAAAGAGAGATTATTGCTGGCCCTCACATCACTACCTACAATGTCCCCTCCATTGAGTTTCTTGAGGGCATAGGCGTCAGGAGGGTCGTCTTCCCCGTCGAGCTTTCGCGTGACTCCCTCGCCTACTGCCTCGCCCATGCGGGGATAGAAGGGGAGGTCTTTGCACACGGGAAGGCGCCGCTCGCCTTCTCGTGGCGGTGCTACACATCGAGGGCCTACAACCTCACGAAGAGCGCCTGTCGGCACGACTGCCTCCGCCACCCCGACGGGATGGTGTTGCGGACGGTGGACCGTGAACCCCTCTTCACCGTTAACGGCACCTCCATCCTGAGCGCCCGGACCTATACCCTCATGGAGTTTGTCGAGGACCTGAGGGAGATGGGTGTCGCCGCGTTGAGGATTTCGCCGCAATACAGGGATACGGCGAAGGTGGTTGATGTCTGGCGAAGAAGGCTCGACGGTATCGTGGGGGGCGAGGAGGGGCTGAAGGAGCTGGAGGAGACGAGCCCCCTCGGCTTCTGCAACGGCTGGTACCTCGGCAGGGCGGGGATGGAGTCCATCGATGCCGCCCTCCAGGGGGTGTCCGGTCTCTCTAATCAGAGTCGTGGGGAGTTGTAGAATTATAATGGATAGAGGAGGTTTCAATGGCTGATATCATCGACAGGGCGATCCTCTTAGGGATGGGCCTCGAAAAGAGGCTGAAGGGGCTGGTAGACGAGGTGGTGGAGGAGGGGAAGTCGGGAGGGACTGAAGGCGAAGAGGGTGAGAAGCTCCCCCCCAGGAAGGAGTTTGAGAACCGCTTGGTCGAGGAGGGGGTTCAGGTGTTCCGTGAGCTGGTGGAGACGGTGAGGGGCGGCAAGGAGAAGGTGGACAGCGAGATCCACGAGGTGGCGGAGCGGTTTGCCGAGCGGTGCAAGGTTGCCACGAAGGAGGATATTGAGGTCATCCAGAAGATGGCCCAGGTTGCCCGTGAGAAGGTGGACAGGCTGGAAAAGAGGGTCGCCGAGCTTGAGAAGGAGCTGGGGAAGAGACCGGTAAAGAGTGAAGGGAACTGAAGGAAATAGCGGCCCTGCCGGTCCGACCATTCCATCCGTAACAACCCCGCTACGGTTAGTTAACTCCCATTGTCGGGGAGTTGAGAGCTCAGAAGACAGATGGCACTGACAAACTACAGGAACATCCGGCGTCTCCACAGGATCGTGTCGGTCCTCATCAAGTACGGCTTCGGCTGGCTTGTAAAGGACATGCGCCTCTTCTCCTTTGCCACCGCCATCGAGCGGGTCATCCTGTACAGGAAGGCGCGGGAGCGGCAGCGCCTGAGCACCCCCCAGAGGGTGCGCATGGTCCTCGAGGAGCTGGGGCCGAGCTTCGTCAAGCTCGGACAGGTCGTATCGACGAGGGCAGACCTCCTCCCCTCCGACTGGGTCGAGGAGTTCAAGAAGCTCCAGGACATGGTCCCCCCCATCTCCTTCGAGGAGGCGAGGAAGGTCGTGGAGCGCTCCCTCAAGGCGCCGCTGGCCACCGCCTTCTCGACCTTCGAAGAGCGGCCCGTCGCCTCGGCCTCCATCGCCCAGGTCCACTACGCGACCCTCGCCGACGGGACGCCTGTGGCCGTCAAGGTCAGGAGGCCGGGGATCGGCCGGGTCATCGAGTCGGACATATCGGTCATGTACACCGTTGCCCGCCTCATCGAACGGTATGTCCCCCACCTGAGGAGGTACCGCCCCGTAGAGGTGGTTGACGAGTTCTCCCGTATCATCCACAAGGAGCAGGACTTCACCATCGAGGGGGCCAACACCAACCGTTTCCAGCGGATATTCGCCGATGATTCGACGGTCCACATCCCGAAGGTCTACTGGGAGCAGACCACCCACGAGGTGCTGACCCTTGAGAGGCTGGAGGGGGTCCCCTTCGACGAGGTCGAGCGGATAAGGGGGATGGGGGTCGATGTGGAGGTGGTGGTCGGGAACGCCCTCAGGGCCTTCTTCAAGCAGGTCTTCGAACACGGCGTCTTCCACGCCGACCTCCATCCGGGGAACATCTTCGTGAAAGAGGACGGGACGATCATCTACCTCGACTTCGGGATCATCGGGACCCTCGACAAGAACCTCAGACGGTACCTCGCCTCCATGCTTTACCACCTGATGAAGCAGGACTACTACGGGGCAGCCGTTGTCCACCGGGACATGGGGCTCATCTCCCGGAGCGTCGATATCCACGAGTTCGAGGACGCCCTGCGGGACATCACCGACCCCATATTCGGAAAGCCGCTGGAGTCGATCGACGTCCCCGGCCTGATCATGAAGCTCCTCCAGACGGCGCGGCGGTTCCAGATGAAGCTCCAGCCCAACCTCCTCCTCCTCCAGAAGTCGATGGTCATCATCGAGGGGACGGGGAGACAGCTCTGCCCCAACATCAACATGTGGGACTTCGCGAAGCCCCTCATCACACGGTGGATGATAAAGGAGAAGGTCTCGCCCAAGAGGGTCTACGAGCGGGAGCGGGAACGGGTCGGGGAGCTGATGGATGTGGCGACCAACGCCCCCCACCAGGCGAGCGCCCTCCTGAACAGGGCCCTCGACGACGATGTGAAGATCGGCTTCGTCCACCACCGCCTCGAGTCCCTCACGGACGAGATCCATACCCTCGGCAGAAGGGTGACGGCGGGGCTCATCGTCGCGGCCCTCATCCTCGGCTCATCCCTCCTCCTCGCCTTTTCGTCGGACGGCTCGCTCCTGTCTCATATTGTACCGTGGCTCGGGGTGGCTGGTCTCCTCCTGACCATCATTGTCGTCGTGGGGTTCGTCGTCACGTCGGGGAAGAGCAACAGGAAGAGGGAGTAGTGGGTGTAGTGTCGCAATGAGGATTTTGGCTAATATTAGTAATAAGAAGAAAATCAAAATGGGGTAAAAAACTATGAGATTAGCAACAGCACGTAAAAAATCAAACAAGAATGTAAAAAAACTCCCTTCTATGGTTACAAAAGAAAGTAGTTACTTTCAGAAACTGCTGCCAATACCAACAAACCGTCTTTGTGAATGTAAGCCAACGCATATTAACTGTATGCTTCCAAAAAATTGGTTAAAGAGCCAGTTAGGTGTATGGCAATTTACCTATGAGGGTAGAGACATAAGAGATAAAAATGTGCACCCCGCTACTTTCCCTATCTCATTAGCGAAAAAAATTATCGAATTGTTTACACATGAAGGTGAGTTAGTATTGGACCCATTTGTCGGAAGCGGAACCACATTGGTAGCAGCAAAAGACCTAAATAGAAATGCTGTCGGCTTCGATTTGCAAAAACATTATGTAGAGTTATCCTCTGATAGATTAAACTCTGATCCGAATCTTTTTTGTACTACTCAGCAAATTTCCATTCAGGACGATGCTCGCAATATTTCAAAATATTTTAGGGATGATAGTTTATCACTTATCTGGACATCACCCCCGTATGCTAATTTATTAAATAGAAGAAGAAAAAACAAATCTAGGAGGGATAGGAAAAATGAGCAGCTTGGAAAGGTAGAACAATATTCACAAGATCCAAAAGATTTAGGGATTCTTGATTTAGAGAAATATACAGAGGAAATGGGAGATATATATGAAGCATTGCTACCTCTACTAAAACCCAAGGCGCACTGTGTTATTAATGTACCAGATATGTGGTGGGAAAATCAGCGGATTACTATTCACATCTCATTAGTTGAGGAACTGCGGAAAAGAGGTTACGAGCTGAGAAACGTTATTATTTGGGACAGAACAAATATTGTTAACCGGATTGGTATTTTTGGTTGGCCAAGCAACTATATTACAATGGGTGTT
>JBHHXU010000159.1:0-4732 GCA_046757185.1 Thermodesulfobacteriota bacterium | reverse complement strand
CCGATTTGTCTCCGCGGATGATAAAAGCTGAAAACTTCCATCCCTTTTTCTTCTCTCCATCTTTTTCTATTTGAGGGATCTATAAAATCCTCTGCATCAACCGGAAGTTTAGGTTTATAGCCAAGTTCACCTATGGCTGATACGAAGTTTTTTAAATTCTCATCACTCAATTCAACCAACAAGTCAAGGTCTGCCGTCAACCTGACCACCCCATGAAGAACAAGAGCTACACCTCCCACAACCGCATATTTGATTGTTCTGTCACCAAGCTTCCTAAAAACATCCTCGTAAAACATTACAGCCAACCCCCTTCTACCATGAATGACTATACATGACAGCGAAGCGTAATGATGGCGAAGCCATTTGACAGCGAACGTAGTGAGCAAATGACAGAGAACGAAGTGAACGTAATGACGCCGAAGGCATAATGACTAATGACCAACCTCTCACCCATTCTCCGTTTCCCCGTCTCCCCCCTCTTCCTCTGATGCCGGTTCAACCCGGTTACGGCCGCCGCTCTTTGCGCGATAGAGCGCCCTGTCCGCGGCACGGACCAGCCCGTCTCCATCTGCCCGGTCACCATTCTTATAGGCCGTCACGCCAAGGCTTATGGTAATGGGGATTTTGCCTTCCGTGGTGTCCATGTCGGCTTCCGCCATAAGCTTTCGTATCTTCTCCGCTCTGGCCATTGCCACCACCTTACTACACCCCGGCAGTATAATCAGAAACTCCTCACCCCCATAACGACCGACAATATCATAGGGGCGAACCACGGAGCTGATACGCCGGGCAACCTCACACAACACCGCATCGCCCGCCATGTGTCCGTGGGTGTCATTGACCCTCTTGAAATGATCAAGATCGGCCATGATGACGCCGATATCCCTGCCTTCACGTTCCGCACGGGCCAGTTCGTGTGGCAGAACATCCATGGTTGCCCTGCGATTCCAGAGACCGGTGAGGGGATCATGGGTGGCCTGAAACCTCAATTCCTCCCGGGTCTCTATCAGTTTCCCCTCCAGCTCCACGATGCGGCTGCCCGCACGGAGACGCACCTTCAACTCGTTCGGATCAAAAGGCTTGGTCACGTAATCATCGGCGCCCGCCTCCATGCCCGCGATGATGTCTTCTTTTTGATCTCTGGAGGTCAGCAGGATAATGTATACATAGGGCTCCCTGGCCTGCTCTCTCACCCTTTGGCACACCTCGACGCCGTTCATGCCCGGCATCATCCAGTCAATGACGGCAAGCCCCGGTGACTCCTCGCCTTGCAGTACCCGCCACGCCTCGGCGCCGTCGCGGGCAACAACGACCTCGTAGCCCCACGCGCTCAGCCTCGATTCCAGGAGACGACGGGAGACCGGATCATCTTCGGCGATCAGTATTTTCACGGTTAATCTTGCCCCCTCGCAGCTTTATATTCGCAACCTGAAGGTTGCGGCTACCACCAACTGACATCCTTCACAAACTCTCCAAATTTTATTCGCAACCTGAAGGTTACGGCTACCACTTTCAATTGCTTGTCGGTAGCCGCAGGCTTCAGCCTGCGATATCATGACTCATTGAAATCCTTCACAAGCTCTTCAAGGGCAGTTTTGAGACGTTCTATCTCTCCTTGCAGTACACTAATTGCCTCGTCGGCCTCCTTGATCTTTCCCTCACGGCCCATTGTCTCCAGCTTCAGTGCGGCATCAAAGGCGGGACCGGCGCAGAAGTTCCCCGCCGAGCCTTTCAAAGTGTGGGCGCTGTGCTCAAGTTGAGAAGCGTCCCCTCTGCTGACGGCGTCCCGAATCTCTCCCATCAACTGAGGGGTGTTTTTAAGAAAGAGCTCCACGAGCTCCTTGAAAAGCTCTTTATCCCCTTCCACACGGTCAAGAACCGCTTTCCTGTCAAATACTTCACTACCTTCCGGCGCCACGTCTGCAGGAACAGACCCGTCTCCAACAGCCGTCCCTGTTTCGGCGGGAGAGGGGCACAGTTTCCCGATGGCCTCAAACAGCTCCTCCGCCTTGAGCGGCTTTGAAACATAACCGTCCATGCCCGCCGCAAGGCACCATTCCCGGTCCCCCTTCATGGCGTGGGCGGTGAGGGCGATAATGGGTATATGCGCTCCGGTTGTTTTTTCGTCTTCACGGATGGAGGCGGTTGCCTCAAAGCCCCCCATCTCCGGCATCTGTACATCCATCAGTATGAGGTCAAAGGATTGCTTCTTCAGGACGGCAAGGGCCTCCTTGCCGTTTTCCGCCACGACCACCGTATGACCCCGCTTCTCTATTATTCGGGTAGCCACCTTCTGATTGACAGGGTTGTCTTCGGCAAGGAGAATGGAAAGGGTATTCTGTTTCTCACGCAAGGTGTGACGGGTCACCAGGGAATGAGTCGCTCCCCCTTCGGCTTCTTTCATACCGAGCGCCGTTGTAATGGCTTCCAGGAGCGACGATTGCCGGATCGGCTTTGTCAGGTAGGCGGAGATACCCAACTCCTTACAGCGGGCGGCATCGCCGCGCTGGCCGGCGGAGGTCAGCATCATGACCGTTGCCCCTGCAAGGTCATGGTCCTGTTTTATCTGCTCCGCTAAATCAAAACCGTCCATCACCGGCATATTGCAGTCGATGAGCACCAGTGGGAAATACGCCCCCTCTTCCCGGGCGCTTCTCATTGTTTCCAGTGCCGCATATCCACTATCCGCCAGAGTCGGTTTCATACGCCAGTTGGTCAGCATCTCTCCAAGGATAAACCGGTTCGTGGCGTTGTCGTCAACCACCAGCACGGGAAGGTTATCAAGATAGACCGGTTCAACCGGCGCCACCTCTGCAGCAGGCCCCTTCTGCAGACCGAGACTCACGGTAAAATGGAATGTCGATCCCATCCCTGCCTCGCTCTCCAGCCATATTCTTCCCCCCATCATCTCTACCAGCCGGGAGGAGATCGCCAGGCCGAGCCCTGTACCGCCGTACCTGCGGGTCGTGGAGGCGTCAGCCTGCGTAAACGCCTTGAATATGGCCTCCTGATTTTCCGGGGCGATGCCGATCCCCGTGTCCCTCACTTCAAAGTGGAGGAAGACCTCATCCTCTGTCTCTGATTCTAACGTGACAAAAACCGCCACCTCACCCTCTTCGGTAAACTTTATGGCGTTGCCGACCAGATTGACGATAATCTGGCGAAGGCGGCCGGGGTCCCCTACCACCGCATCAGGCACATCGGGAGGCACGTGGCAAACCAGTTCGATTCCCTTCTCTGATGCCCGGAGGGCAAGGGTTTTCATGGTGTCTCCTATACTGCCTCTGAGGTTGAAATCGATTGGCTCTATCTCAATCCTCTGCGCCTCAATCTTGGAGAAATCGAGGATGTCGTTGATAAGCGACAAGAGGGAATCGGCCGACGACTTGACCGTCGTGAGGTATTCCCGCAGCTCATCGGTAATCTCTGTTTCCAGCGCCAGATCGGTCATGCCGATAATGCCGTTCATCGGTGTCCGAATCTCATGGCTCATGTTGGCGAGAAACTCACTCTTTGCCTGTGAGGCGGACTCGGCAAGCTCCTTGGCCTCCCTTAAGGCATCCTCGGCCCACTTGCGCTCTATGATTCCGGCCAGGGTGTCGGCTACCATTTGCAGAAATTGTTCTTCATCCTGTCTCCTCTTGTGGCCCGCGGGTATGTAGTTATTAAGCACGCCAAGCATCCTGTCCCCTGAAATAATGGGAACACAAAAATGACCGTGAGGGGTGATGCCGTCATACCGGTTTTCATGACGGTCATCCACTTGATGGGTGAAGACTACCTCACGGGAAGCGGCCGCCCGGCCACAGAGGCATCTCCCGAAGGGAAGGGTGGCGCAGGTTGTCTGCAGAGGTTCGGCAAGTCCCCGCTGCACCACCATCGTGAGCGTTTCATTGCCATCCTTGGCGAGGAAGATGGCGCCCTTATTGAGCATGGAAAAGAAGGGCACGGAAAGAACGGCGTCAAGGGAGTGCTCCAGTATCTCCTTGAGCGATACCGTTTTCAACGAGAACTGCAGGATAGAGCTAAGCACCCGCTGAATATGGAGGGTTCGCTCTACTGTTTCCTCTGCCTTTTTGTGCTCGGTGAGGTCTACCGCGACACAGACTATCCCTTCAATCGCGCCGGCTTCGTCACGCATGACTGAACCTGAAAAAAGGACCGGCACCTTCCCGCCATCCTTTGTCTGAAATGTCCTCTCCGCGTTTTTAACAACGTCCTTATCGATCAACGCATCAACAACCGACCCATCGTCTCCTCCGATTGTACCAAAGGGCTTTCCAATAATTTCTTCTTCGCCGTACCCTAAACGGTTTAGGCCGGCCTGATTGACACTCCGAACCGTCCCGTCCGGATTGAGTACAATAACGGTATCGGCAATCGATCTGATAATGTTCTGCAAATAGTTATGGGATCTGTCTAATTTATCCTTCGCGAGATAGAGATCGCGTGTCTTGTCCTCAATCATTTTTTCAAGGAGCTCAACCCTTTTCCGCTCCCTCCGGAGCCTCTTTTCCAGGTTTTCTTCTCTCATGATGCCGACCTCCCTTCCGGTGAATAGGCAAGGTCAAATTCGCACACCTCTCCACCGTCAAGCATACATATCCTCTGTTCATATGTTATGGGGGAGCTGTAGTAGTCGGCAACGCCATCAATCAATCCCTCCATGAATAGACACAGTTTTCTCCTGGATTTGTATGTAATGATAAGACGATCGGCAGAAGGTTCTTCA
>JBHHXU010000158.1:0-4791 GCA_046757185.1 Thermodesulfobacteriota bacterium | reverse complement strand
AGAAGGCGGCTATCGCCACTTCATGTTGAAGGAGATATTCGAGCAGCCGAGGGCACTGACGGATACCTTTCGATCCAGGATTGTTGAGGAGGCGGGAGAGGTTATCCTGGAGGATTTTCAGATCCCTCAGAAGGAGGTAGAGAGGATATATATCGTCGCCTGCGGCACCTCATGGCACGCCGGTCTCGTGGGGAAGTTCCTTATTGAAGAGCTCTCAGGCATACCCACGGAGGTCGACCTCGGCTCCGAGTTCCGTTACAGGAATCCGCTGGTAAATAAGAAGACCCTCATCATCGCCATATCCCAATCGGGTGAGACTGCGGATACCCTGGCAGGGGTGAAGAAAGCGAAGAGGGGGGGGGGGCGTGTGGTATCTATCTGCAATGTCGTGGGAAGCAGTCTGGCGAGGGAGTCGGAGTGCACCATCTATACCCATGCAGGCCCCGAGATCGGGGTGGCCTCCACCAAGGCATTTACCACACAGCTTACGGCCCTCTACCTCCTGGCGGTCATGTTCGGCAGGAATAGCGGACAGGTATCATCCGAGCAGAGCGGCGAGCTCATCCAGGAGCTGGTGAGATTGCCGAAGAAGATTGAAGACGCCCTTGGAGGTGAACCATCTATCGAAGACATCGCCAGGAAATACTTTCACTTCCGGGACTTCCTCTACCTGGGGAGGGGGATCAACTACCCCATTGCCCTCGAAGGGGCGCTGAAGCTGAAGGAGATATCATACATCCATGCCGAGGGGTACCCTGCGGGCGAGATGAAACATGGTCCTATCGCCCTCATCGATGAGGATGTGCCGGTCGTTGTCTTGGCGCCGAAGGACAGGAGCTACGCGAAGATCCTGTCCAATATGGAAGAGGCGAAGGCGAGGGGAGGGAGGGTCATCGCATTCGTGTATGAAGGTGATGAGGAGGCATCGGGGAAGGCCGATGATGTGATTACCGTGCCCCCTGCGAGCCATCATCTGACACCGATCCTTCTGACCATACCCCTCCAGTTACTGGCATACCATATAGCGGTTCTCAAAGGTACCGATGTGGATCAGCCGCGTAACCTCGCCAAGAGCGTCACCGTTGAGTAGGAGCAGTGGCAAAGACAAATAGCAATGAGAATCTTCAATATTAAAGAGGATGGGAAATTCGAGGAATTTTCACAGACTTACTTTCATGTCAACCATGAGGAAGCGGTCTTGGAAACATGGCTCGAAAGCAATCCTGACGATATTCTTGAAGACGGCAAGCTTCTCATAATTGGCCGCCAGGTCACCACAAACCTTGGGAGCGTCATTGATCTGCTTGGGATTGACCGTGAGGGGAATACGGTTGTTATTGAACTGAAGCGCGATAGAACGCCAAGAGATACATTAGCGCAAGCATTGGAATATGCCTCTTTCGCAGAAGAACTGGATACCAATCAATTAGAGACAATTTTGCAGCATTATGCGACAGATGACGCTTTGAGTCTCGCTGAGTATCACCGAACTTATTTTGAGCTTGCTCCAGACGAAGCTGTTTCCTTCAACAAAGAACAAAGAATTGTACTCGTTGGACAAAGAGTTGCCGGCGAAATACGGCAAACAGCATCATTCCTTAGAAGAAAAGGCTTGCGAGTTACATGCCTTGAATTTTCCTACTTTCAAACAGGTGACGGCAAACATCTTTTGTCGTACGATATTGTGGTGGGGAAAGAGCCCGCGAAAATAAAACACATTTCATCAATTGCCTTGCCCGTTGTCACCAAGGACTCCTTCCTGGAATCTCTTGACAGTAACGGCAGGGAAGTGTTCGGTCAACTCCTGGACTATGCCTCCGCTAATTCACTCCCGATTCACTGGGGAACAAAGGGTTTTTCAATAAATGTGGACAAAAATGGAGTCCATGTTGCGATTTGCTATGGATATCCCCCATCTTCGGTCTTTAAGCAGTCTCTCTATACGGCGCTTGTTGGTCGAGGCGGTTTTCTGAAAAAGCTCAACGTGTCGGAATCTGACATTGAACACCTTTGGTCAGATGCTCAAGATTCTGGATTATTCCAACCCGCAGGACGCGAACTCAAAATTCTTGTGAATCGAAAATTTCGCGCTAAAGAGATTACTTCCATTATCGGCTGGCTGGAGAAGGTTGTTAAGACTATTAGCAGCCATGAATTAAAATGAACGGCTCCACATGAACAATTGCACCAACCCGGGCAGGTCATTATGATATTCGCCCTTTTCGACGACCTTATGAGGTGACATTGCCGTGAAGGAGCTCACCTATCCACGGAGCATCAAGGAGTGGCCCGAGGACGACAGGCCGAGGGAACGGTTATTGAAGCACGGCCCTGAGAGTCTGTCGGATGCCGAACTCCTGGCGATTGTCCTGAGAACAGGCGGCAGGGAGAGGAGTGCGGTCGATTATGCAAAGGGGATTATCTCCACCTACGGTGATTTCATGGGGCTCGGTGAGGTCTCCGTACAGGAACTCTGTCGGATAAAGGGGGTGGGGCTTGCAAAGGCTGCACAGATAAAGGCGGCCATTGAGATAGGAAAGCGGTTCAGCGCCACTCCCTTCAAGGCAGGTGAGCCCTTTACCTGCAGCAGGGCCGTATACGACCACTTCCATGAGATCCTGCGAGGGAAAAAGAAGGAAAATTTTCTGGTCGTCCTCCTCGACGGGAAGAACCGAAAGCTCCGGGAGGTGTCGATCTCGGAGGGGTGCCTCACCTCATCAATTGTCCATCCCCGTGAGGTCTTCAATCCGGTAGTGAAGGATTCGGCGGCGGCGGTCATCCTTGTCCACAACCATCCGTCGGGAGACCCCACGCCAAGCAAAGAGGACAGGGAGATAACGAAGAGGTTGAAAGAGGTGGGTGAGCTCCTCGGTGTCAAGGTTCTCGACCATATCGTCATCGGAAGCGGACGATATGTAAGTTTCGCAGATGAGGGGATGTTATAAACAAGGGACTCAATCAAGGAGCACTATGTTTTGTTGGGACACGGATATTTTCCTGTTTTAAAGCATTGTATAACCTGTTGCGAGTTACGTGTTGCGCGTTTTATTTCTATTCTATCTCCACATCTCGAAACTCGTAACACGAAACCCGCAACTTAGAGATTTTCTCAATTCTATGTATCCTGACAATCTGTCCTTATGAAAATAAAGCGGCGGGTTTTATCCGTCCTCTGTTATGACTGCTTAGCATCAATATGACTTCAACGGAAATAGCCATCATCGTTGCCGCCTATCTCATCGGCTCCATACCGACGGGGGTCATTGTCGCCCGGCTCAGCGGTGCTCAGGACCCAAGGAGTCTGGGGAGCGGGAACATCGGCGCCACTAACGTGGGGAGGAGTGCGGGAAAGGCGGCGGGTATTATTACCCTTGTTGGTGACTGTTTGAAGGGAGTCCTGCCGACAGCGACCGTCCTCTTCCTTGTTCCCTCGGTTCTGGTGGTGGGTCTCACGGGGTTCGCGGCCTTTGTCGGACATCTCTTCCCCGTATTCCTCGGCTTCAGGGGGGGAAAGGGGGTTGCGACGGCTCTCGGTATCTTTCTCGTCATCTCTCCGGTTGCCACCCTCCTCTGCGGTCTTATCTTTATTATACTCCTTTCGATCTTCCGATATGTCTCATTGGGTTCCATCATCGCTGCGGCATCGATGCCGGTGGCGCTTGCAATTCTCCCTTCATCACGCCCCTTCACCCCCCTCGGGGCGATGATAGGGGTGCTGATCATCATAAAACACACAGATAATGTCAGGAGGCTCGTTGCGGGGAAGGAGAACAGGATGGGGGGGGAAAAGTAGGTTCATAAGGATGCTTATAAAAAAAGTCAGGTGATGGCTAAGTAAGAATTTCGACACCTTCAAAGCTTCTTCAACCGCTTCCTCTTCTTCCTCTCCTCCTTGGAGAGTCTCCGGGCAGGCCCCTTCTTGGCGCCTCCGACCCCTGAGGGCATCTCTTCTTCATCCTCCATCTCGACGCCCTTCATATCCGCGTAGGCCGCCATCTCAAGGAGGTCGTTAAACTCCTCGGAGGAGATGACGACACTCTCCTGCCACTTCGCATAGTCGGCGACATCACGGTCCGATGTGACGAGGGTCAGCCCCTCCCGCATATTTTTGGCCATCTCCTTGAGGATGAGGTCAGCCTGCTCGCCGCTTCTGGAGAAGACGACCTCGATACCCGATACCGTCTCCCTGCTCCTGGAGAGCCTCCCCGATCCCGTGCCGTCAAAAACGACGGTAATCCTGAGTGCGCTCTCCTTTGACTTTATCCTCCTGTACTCTGTCAGCCGCTTGATGAGCATCTCACGGACACCCTCAATATCCCGGTGGAGCATCTCCATACCGTAAGAGGCCCCGATGAGGTTGTAGCCGTCTATGGCGAGGCGAAGAGACATAGGGGGAAGATAGCAGTAAGAGGGAGAGAAATCAAGGAGTCTATTGCACCTTTATGTACTACTTACCAAGGGAGGGGGGAGAGTAAATTGTCAAACCATTTCGGGGTGATCGTTGATTCCACTACAAATAAGTCCAATTTATCAGTATATGAAGGACATGACGTTAATGAACAAAGTTGAATCCCTGTATTAGAATATCCTCGAAGACAGCGGGAGAAAAAGACCTATTTCTTAAGTTCTTCGTGAACTTCATGCTCTGGTCCTTCATGGTGAATAGAACTTTTTGCGGTAGACTCAAAATCGGCGCAACCTAAAAGATAAAATCAAATAAAGGAGCAAAAACAATGTTAAGGAACCTCTGAATAATTCATCCCTGAGTTGTTCGGAGACGATAAAGAAAAA
>JBHHXU010000157.1:0-4799 GCA_046757185.1 Thermodesulfobacteriota bacterium | reverse complement strand
TCGAGGATGAGATAGAGAAAGAGCTCGAAACGTGGAAGAACCTCCTCCTCTGCTAAAGGTGGGGCAACCACAACACCCCCTCACGATGGCGGGCGCACCCCTCTCACTGGCAGGGGGATATCTCATAGGCGTCCCCTCTGTTAAAGGAATGCGCCCCAATCCGCTGCCATAACGACAAGTAAGAGGAAGAGAACCCCCGACAGCTCACTCTGGAAACCGAAGACATCGCCCGTCACCCCGCCGAGCCTCTTTCGGAAGAAGCAAACCCACAGATAGGTAATAAATGTGAGAAGGACGAGAGAGGCGATGCCGGCCATTCCCAGCAGTACCCCCAGCGCAAGGGCAGTGAGGACTGAGGCCACTGTAAACTGGAGTGTACCGGTATGGTCGGTGAATACCCTCCCCAGTCCGCTCCCCTCCCGCGCATAGCACCCCCAGAACGCCATGGGAACCATCGACCACCTGCCCACGACGGGGAGAAGAAAGAGAACACCGTACCGTATCGAAGGGGATAGCTGTTTTATCAGGAGGAACTGAAGGAGCAGGATGAGGACCAGCGCGACGACCCCCAGTGCCCCCGTCCGTGGGTCTTTCATTATCGTGAGCCGCTCCTCCGGTGTCCTCCCGCCGGCAAGGCCGTCCACGGTATCGGCGAACCCGTCGAGGTGGAAGCCGCCGTTGGTAAGGACAACGATGATGAGACTCAGGACGCTCACCACTTCCCATGAAAAGAGATGCGAGAGGAGGAAGGCGGAGCCGGCAACGATCCCCCCCTGAAGGGCGCCTACAACGGGGAAGTAGGCGGTGGATTGACCGATCTCTCTCCCGTCAACCCCCTCCCCCGACTGAAAAAGGGGAATGATCGTCAGGAACCGGACAGCGGCCAGGAGGCTTCTCATGCCCCCCCGCGCGCCGCCCCTTCATCCTCCCCCTCATCCCGTTCAGACACACCTGCCTCCCCGAAGGTCGCCATCTCATTGTATATCTTCACCCCCGCCTCGATGAGAGAAATGCCGAGGGCCGCACCTGTCCCCTCGCCGAGCCGCATGTTCAGGTTCAGTATGGGGGTGAGCCCCATCTTCTCCAGCATTACCCACTGGCCGCGCTCAACCGAGGTGTGGGCAGCGAAGATATAATCAGTGACCTCCGGCTTCAGGGAGCAGGCGATGGCGGCGCCCGCCGTCGATATAAAGCCGTCGATGACGACCGGGATGCGCCGCGACGCCCCGCCGAGTATGAGCCCCGCAATGCCGCCGATCTCGGCGCCCCCGACCTTTGCGAGGATATCGAGGGGGTCGTCGGGATCGGGGCCGTTGGTTTCGAGCGCGTCTTCGATGACCCGAACCTTGTTCCTGAACGCCCGGTCATCGATCCCCGTCCCCCTGCCGGTCACCTCCTCCACCGTCCTCCCGGTAAAGAGGGCGGCGATGGCGCTTGACGGTGTCGTATTGGCGATACCCATGTCGCCCGTGCCGAAGATCTGATATCCCCTCTCTGCGAACTCCTCCGCCAGACCGATGCCGACCTCGACAGACCTCACCGCCTCCTCCCTCGTCATTGCACCCCCCCTGCGGATGTTTCCCGTCCCCCTCACGACCTTCTCCAGGATAAGCCCCTCCGCCACTTCAAAGTCACCGTCCACACCGATATCGATGACAACCACCTCCGCTCCCACATGGCGGGCGAGGACATTTATTCCCGCTCCGCCCTTCAGGAAGTTGAGGACCATCTGTGCCGTCACCTCCTTGGGGAAGGCGGACACCCCCTCTTCGGCCACACCGTGGTCACCGGCAAAGGTGAAGACGGCCTTCTTTTCAAGTGTCGGCTCCATACTCCCGGTAATGGCAACGACCCTGGCGGCGAACTCCTCAAGATTCCCCAGGCTCCCCTGGGGCTTGGTGAGGTTGTCGAGCCGCCTCTGGGCCTTCCGGTAAAGGGCGTTATCGACGGGCCTGATCGATTGCAGAGTCTCTTCGAGTTTTGTCATTTCTCCTCCGGAATGGCTGCTGTGTTTTCTACTTTATCCTCATCTCTATCCCGCTCACCAGCAGATAGACCTCGTCCGC
The DNA here is from genome assembly GCA_046757185.1 of Thermodesulfobacteriota bacterium. GTDB lineage: Bacteria > Desulfobacterota > GWC2-55-46 > S146-70 > JAUXIU01 > JBHHTR01. Next base: position 2,733 of record JBHHXU010000157.1, on the reverse strand, counting down.
GGCGGCGGCAATCTGTTGATTGGCAATCCCAGCCATGTCTCTGAACTGCCGTGCAAGAGGAGTCTCCGGCACGATGCCCATACCAACCTCGTTCGAGACGACGATAACGGTGGCGTTCGACTCCTTGCAGGCACCGATGAATGAGTCAATCTCCCTGGCGGCGGCCGTCGATACTCCCTCGCTCGTACCACCCTCCACCTTCCTGACAGACGGCTGGAGGAGCAGGTTTGAGATCCAGATGGTCAGACAATCGAGCAGAATCACTCCATACCCCTTCTCCCTTCCGACAACAGCGGGCACGGCAATCGGCTCCTCAACGGTTGCCCAGTGGCTGCCCCGCCCTCTCTTATGCTCCTCTATCCGCCCTGCCATCTCTTCGTCCAGCGCCTCTGCCGTGGCAATGAAGAGCCTTTCACCGGGGATGGACTCCGCCATCTTCAGGGCAAAGGTGCTCTTGCCGCTCCGTGCCCCGCCGGTGACAAGGATGATTCTGGAGTTCGGAGTTGAGAGTGAGCTCTTTATCTGCTCTGACTTCTGTATCTCGTCTACCAACTTTTTACTTTTCCCTCAATACTCGACCCCTCGTCTCGCCTTTACCCCGCTGTCGAAGGGGTGTTTTATCTTGAGCATCTCCGTCACGTAATCTGCCATCCTGACCAGTTCTACCGGCGCCTCCCGCCCGGTGAGAACAACTTCAAGCCCCTCCGGCCTCCCTCGCAGAAACTCCTCCATCTCCTCGACGGGAATCCACCCTCCGCACAGGACGCTGTTCATCTCATCGAGGACCAGGAGATCGATTCCCCCCTCACCGACCCTCTCTCTGACCGTCTTGAAGGTATCTTCGATGGAGGCCCTTAGAGCCGCCTCATCGGTCCTCTCTGTGGTGAACATAGGGTGTTTGACGTTTGACCGGATGAGTTCGATCTGTGAGATATGATTCCTGAATATCTCCTTCTCGCCCGATTGGACATCGTCCTCCTTGAAAAACTGAACAAAGAGGACGCGCTTGCCGTGCCCAGCCGCCCGCACGGCCAGGCCGATGGCGGCCGTCGTCTTCCCCTTCCCCTTACCGGTATAGATATGGATTAAGCCCTTATTCATTTTCTCAACTCCTTCAGTTGCATGCTCCCGGAACCGGAACTCCCTGCAGGGAGAGACTAGCAAGTTCCTTTCCCATGAATCAAGAATAAAGTGCATGGCGCCCTGACAAAAACTGTTTCCTTTTATCACGAAAAGTGATATAAGGATTTTCATGGACCACATCGCCTTAAACCAGAAGACCCTTGTGGTGATCCTTGGTGGAGGACGGGGGACCCGTCTCTATCCGTTGACCAAGTTCCGGTCAAAACCGGCTGTCCCCTTTGCCGGGAAATACCGGTTAATAGATATCCCCATCAGCAACTGTCTCCACTCCGGCATTAACCGGATGTTTGTCCTGACCCAGTTCCACTCGGCCTCCCTGAACCGCCACATTGCACGGACCTTCAATTTCGACACCTTCACTAAAGGGTTTGTCGAGGTCCTCGCCGCGGAGCAGACAATCATCTCCAGTGAGTGGTTCCAGGGGACAGCAGACGCAGTGCGCAAGATATGCCCCCATATCATGAACCAGGCGTGGGAACAGGTACTCATTCTCTCAGGTGACCACCTCTACCGGATGGACTACAGGCCTTTCCTGCAGTACCACATGAAAAAGGGGGCGGACATGACCGTCTGTACCCTCGGTGTCGACGAAGATGCAGCGGGGGATCTGGGGATTTTGAAAGCGAACAAGAGCGGGAGGATTAACGCCTTCAAGGAAAAACCGGGGCCCGGTCAGGTGGATGACATGAAGCTCGACACCACCAGCAGGGACTCGTTTATGAAGGGGTTTAACAAGCCACTCCTCGCCTCAATGGGCATCTACATCGTCAATCGTGACGTACTAAAGCCCATCCTTTTTGACGACCCGCTCCTCCACGATTTCGGGAAACAGATAATCCCCGGCAACCTGAAGCAGAAAAGGGTATATGCCTACCCCTTTGAAGGGTACTGGGAGGATATAGGGGGCATCCGCTCCTTCTTCGATGCTAACATGAATCTCTGCAGAGAGCATCCCCCCTTTAAGTTGATTCACCCCACCTTCCCCATCTATACACACCACCGGCACCTTTCAGGGGCCGCCGTCATTGAGAGTCAGGTGACAAACTGTATCATCAATGAAGGGTCTATTATCAGGAATGCGGTCTTGAAAAATTCGGTTATCGGGTTACGGTCACGCATTGAGGCGGGTGTGCATGTAGAGAAAAGTCTTCTTTTCGGGGCCGATTACTACAAGGGAGAGGAGATTGCTCAGGGAAGAAAACCGGGAATAGGCAAAAACACGCGTATTAATAATGCCATTATAGAGAAGAACGCCCAGATCGGTCACAACGTGGTGATTGAGAACAAGAAGGGAGTGAAGGAGTACGACGACCCCGAAGAGCGGTATTATATTCGGGAAGGCATTGTGATTGTCGTAAAGAATGCCATCATACCCGACAACACGGTAATCTGAGGCTTACACCCCACGACCCATCCTCTCCGTCATAATCTCCCGTATACCCTCCATACACCCCTCAATATCCCCTGCACACTCCCTGAAGACCTCAATACCCTGCAAAAAGGGGTCTTCAATGTCCCACCCGATGAGCCTGTCCGGGTCAACATGGTGGAAGTCCCTCAGCCGGGCATAGACCTGGGCGTCCATCGCTA
>JBHHXU010000156.1:0-4808 GCA_046757185.1 Thermodesulfobacteriota bacterium | reverse complement strand
CTCGGGCAACATGGCATTTCCCCTCTCACTCCTCGCATTCGGCGAGGGGGGGCTCACGGTCGCGGTCGTCGATTATGTGGCAATCAGTATACTCGTCGATACCATCGGCATAGATATTGCGGCGGGGGGAGGGGGGTGGTCCGAGATAGTGAAGCTGCCGCTCCTCTATGCTGCCGCAATCGGGATAGGAATAAACGTAACCGGCACAGCAGTGCCGTCTTATCTCGTATCGACGGTAGACCTCCTCGGAAGCGCCACCATCCCTCTCATGCTCGTGAGCCTCGGCTACCGGCTCCGCTCAATCCGTCTCAAGATGCTCTGGATGCCCTTCTGGGGCTCATTGATACGCATAGCGGGGGGCGGTATCGTCGCCTACGGTTTTGTCACCATACTTAGCATAGGGGGGCTTCACAGGAACATCATCATCCTCTCCTCTACCATGCCCTCAGCGGTTATAAACTTTATCATGAGCTACCGTTATAAGACGGATGCCGACCTTGTCGCATCGATCATAGCACTCAGCACACTTATGAGTATCGTAACGACACCCATTGTATTGACCCTCCTGCTCCATTATGGATAGGCTCTTATGCTCATATCCCATCGGGTGATGCTTTCATGTATGGCATTGCCTTTGAAATCTTAGGGAGGTGCTGAGACAGAAGTCTATAGAACGCAATCATCTATGACCAAAATTCTTTTACGATGAACGGAATGAAGAGAAACAGGTATGGCGAGGTAGGAACGCAGACCACATCTAAACGATGGGGGATGATATCAGGATGTTTGTTAAAAGGCGCCCATTGTAGAAGATGCTTCGATTCGGGGACTCCTGTCTGGAGAAAGGTTGCGGTCATGGTCCCTTATCTGATGCTCCTTACTCTGTTTACATTCCATTACTCCTACCTGTATGCTCAGGAGAGAACGACAGTAGTTCAAAGGATTGAGCAGGGAATATCTGGGAAGGGAGAACAATTCACCCCGCAGCCCCTTGAAGAGGATGAAGGATATAACGTGGAACCTCAGGGTAGGGACAAGGTTGTCGTTCAATCGATCCCGGCGAGAGTTCCCAGGAAGATTGTTGCTATTTACGGTGATGTCCGTAAGCCGGGTCAGTATCCGTATGCCGCCAATATAACGGTGAAAGACCTCATCTTTGCCGCGGGGAGCCTCCTCGAATCGGCCTACCTTGACGAGGCGGAACTGGCATCCCATGAAATCGAGTGCGACAGCGGTTCCCCTGTGAGCTATAGAACGGTAGATCTGAGAAGGGCGATGAGCGGCGACCCTGCTCACAATGTAACATTGAGGCCCTGCGACAGGCTCTCGATAAGGAGGATGCCGGAGTGGAGGGAGGAGCGGTTCGTCGAGGTGGGAGGGGAGGTGAAGCTCCCTGGCCGTTATGTAGTGAACAGGGGTGAACGATTGAGCAGTGTCATCGAGCGGGCCGGCGGCTATAACGAGAATGCCTACCTGAGAGGGGCGCTGTTTACGAGAGAGCGAGTACGGCAGCTTCAGCAGAGGGAGCTCGATGATATGATCAAGAGGCTTGAGAGAGCGATCCTCGCGGCGAGCGTCATTCAGTCATCTTCACCTCTTTCACAAGAAGAGTGTGTGGAAAAAGAGGTGGAGGTGGAGCAGAGGCAGAATTTTATAGAGTCCCTCAAGAAGTTGAAGGTCACGGGAAGGATGGTCGTCAGGCTTGCCCATCTCAGACTTTTAAAGGGAAGCGAATACGACATTGTGCTGGAAGATGGCGATACGCTTACTATCCCCATGAAGAACAGCGTTGTCAATGTGATAGGAATGGTCATGTCGCCCGGGAGCTATATCTATTCCGAGGGACTTGACTACAAGAAGTATATCAAGATGGCGGGGGGATTTTTACGGTTTGCAGACGAGGATAATGTCTTTATCATCAAGGCAAACGGAAGTGTGCGGAAACTGTCAAGGGGCTTTTTTCACTGGAACACGACGAGGTCGAGGTGGGAGGTGTCTGCCTTCGCTGAGGAGATTGAGGAGATCGAGCCGGGCGATACTATAGTGGCGCCGGAAAAGTTAGGGCATATCGTATGGCTGCGGGAAGTCAAGGATTTAACGCAGATACTGATGCAGATTGCAGCTATCACCGGGGTTGTGGTAAGGCCGTTTTAAGGGCTACTATAATGAATTGGAGATTATCGACAGGTGAAGGGTGAACATTTTTATGATCGATTTTTTTTGATATCCCCCTTTGCCTTTGTTCTTCTACTTATTTTTACTGCCTGTCTATTTCTTCCCCCTCCTGTAAACGCCGACGATACTCCTTTCATCTCTCCAACAAACAGAGGGGATACAGGGCTTATCGAGATCCCCTCAGCACGGGTATTGAGAGAAAACACCTACCGGATCGGCGTGAGCCAGGAGGACCCTTACCGGTATTACTATGGGGTGATAAGCCCCTTCGAAGGGATCGAGATAGGCGGGAGGATAACGGAGGTTCTCGGTGTCGAGGCCTTCGAGGAGTTCGGCGCCTACGGCAATACCAGGGACAAGGCCGCGGATATTAAGTATCAATTCGTCTCTGAAAGAAAATACCTCCCTGCCCTTGCCTTCGGGGTCATGGATCCCTCAGGTACCAGGAAGTATCCATCCCAGTATCTGGCAGCATCCAAGCAGATATACCCCTTTGATTTTACTATCGGATTCGGTAACGGAAGGTTCGGGAAACGACCCCTCCCGCCCAGGGGAGAAGGTATCGGGCTGGAGATTGTGGACGACCCGGAGGGGTGGTTCAATGAGTCGCAACTCTTCTGGGGCGTTCAGTTCGCACCCTCTGAGAGGTATGCCTTCATGGTCGAGTACAGCCCTATCAGGTACCACGTCCAGACGACGGATCCGGCGCAGTCGAAATACTTCAGAGAACCGGTCCAATCCCACTACAACGTTGGTCTCCGTTACAGACCAACGGGGTGGTCGGAGATTACCCTCACCTACCAGAGGGGCAACCGGATGGGCATAAACGTTTCACTCTCCTTTAACATAGGGAAACCCCTTATCCCCATCTACGATCCCCCCTATCGGGAGAATCGTGTTGATCGCCTTAATCCCCTTCCGGAGCGATTGACGAAGGCGCTCTATGCCTCCGGTTTCAGCGATATCGTGGTGATGGAAAAGGGTGATGATCTATGGATAGAGGCAGAGAACGAGAAGTACTTCTACGATACAACGGCTCTCAGGATGATTATGAATGTTGTGAATCGATTAGCCTCTGCTGACATCGACAAGGTACATATTCTCCTTAAGGAGCGGGGTATCCCCTCCTTTGCATTTACCACCAGCCGGGCGGATATTCATGAAATGGAGGAGGAGAGACTCACTCCCGGAGAACTCCTCTATCTCTCGGAGATGAACCCCGGTGTTACGGAAACGATTGGTCAACCCGGCAAACACAGGATGGCGCTGAGATACGGCATGAAACCCTCTCTTGAGACATTCCTGAATGACCCGTCCGGGTTCTTCAAGTACCGTCTCGGCCTTGCGGGGTGGGTCGCCTATCAACCGTGGAGAGGGGCAACACTGGTGACGGCTCTTGAGGGATACCCGGTCAACACGGTGACGACAACGAATCAACCCCTCTCGATCCCTGTGAGAAGCGATATCGTACTCTATAAGAGGGAGAGAGTGGAGGTGGGGAGGCTGATGTACGACCAGATAGTCAAGGTGAAGCATGAGGTATACGGAAGGGTTGCAGGCGGTCTCCTGGAGGTACAGTACGCCGGCTTTGAGGGTGAGATGGCAATGCCTCTCTTGAACGGCAGGATGGTGGTCGGTGTGAGGGGCTCTCTTGTGAAGAAGAGAGAGCCGGGAAGCCCCTTGCAACTGAAAGAGAATGCAGCGAAGGAGTTCTTTACCACCGCCTTCCTTATGACGCGCTTCAATATAAGAAGGCACAACGTCACTATCGATCTGAAGTCGGGACGGTTTCTGGCCGGTGATGTCGGGACGAGAATCACCCTCTCAAAACGAATCCGCGGTGTTCTGCTTTCGGTATGGTACAGCATTACCGATACCTCCGTATTTAACGATGAATTTAACAGGGGATACCACGACAAGGGGATTTCTATCGTTATTCCCTTTAGAATATTCAAAGGATCCGATACGAAAACGGCATACACCTATGCCCTCTCTCCCTGGACGAGGGATGTTGCTCAGGATGTGGATTCATATACTCAACTCTTTGATTTTATCAACAAAAACGGAGAAGTATACTTTGACAAAGACAAAAAAATACTATATAAGTAATTGTACGGATACTATGAAGGAGGCTGCATGAAGAGAGGAAAAGGACAGACCATCATTCTTATGCTGTTCTTGTTGCTCTTTTCCGTCATTATACCACCAGGGAGCTTTGGTCAGGAAGCCGTGGTGGTCATGACCCTTAAGGGAAAGAGATACTCCGCCGTCGTGGCCATGAATCGTGGGCAACTGGCTGAGGTTTCCAAACAGCCCGGCATCTCGCTCATGAAGGTGCCGAAGCTAACTTCATCGACCCAGATGGCAATCCCCCTTCCATCGTCCCTCGGGGGAGGTTATCTCGTTGCGGAACCCAAAGCCATTGCCGCGGCCCTGAATGTCACCGGCCTGACGACGCGGGCTACGGCGGAAGGTGTTATGGGAGCAACTGCTGCCGAAGGGGATATCACAAAGGGGGCGGCAGTTTCAGCGGAAATGGTTTCAGCCGGTGTGAAAAAGGGGACGGTGGTAGTTGAGGTTGTCATCGCCGCAGGAGTTGTCGCGGCGATCATTGCCGCCCTGGGGGGAGACGG
>JBHHXU010000155.1:0-4824 GCA_046757185.1 Thermodesulfobacteriota bacterium | reverse complement strand
CTTTGAAGTTATAAGAACTTTATACCACACTCTATTCATAATAACCGTCCCCTCATCAAGAGGGCCAGTACCATCGGATAGACATATGATATTTCCGGAAGATTGTCAAGACAAATGGGCGTTCACGGCTGTCTATCTACCCCTCTAGCGCGGTTCCGCAGAAGGGGCAGAGCCTCCAGGCGGGCTGACTCATCCTGTTGCACGACGGACATTTTGATACAAGGGGGCTGTGACAGTGACTGCATGTCTGGAGACCAGTGTCGACGGGCTTTGAACACCAGGGACAGAGCTCCGGCGCCTCCTCTGTTATTTCTGACGGTTTTTTTTCTCCACCAGCCTCCTCCCGATGAATCCCCACAACCCTCTTTAACTCTTCAAAGGTCGTTATGCCCTGCTTCACCTTTCTCAGGCCGTCATCGCAGAGCGATACCATCTCGCCCGACAGGGCAGTCTGACGAATCTCCTCCTCCGTTGCTTCGGACTGAATCATCTCACGAATCTCCCTGTCGATAACAAGGAGCTCAAAGATTCCGACCCTCCCCCTGTAGCCGGTATGCCCGCACCTCTCACACCCCTCGCCCCTCATGAAGGTCGGCTTCGCCCCATCGTCGGGCAGCGCCTCCAGGGAGTGGAGATCACTCTCCGCGGGGGTATACTCCACCTTGCATTCCCGGCAGACCCTCCTCACGAGCCGCTGCGCCACGATGCCGTTCAGACCGGAGGCGATCAGGTAGGAGGGTAGTTGCATATTCCGCAGCCTCGTTATTGAAGAGGCGGCGTCGAGGGTGTGGATGGTGGAGAAAACGAGGTGTCCCGTAATAGACGCCTGAAAGGCGATATTGGCGGTCTCAAGATCCCTCATTTCACCGACAAAGATCACATCGGGGTCCTGCCGCAGGATGGCCCTCAGGCAGTAGGCGAAGCTCAGGCCCGCCTTTTCGTTGATGTGGACCTGGTTTATCCCCGTAAGCTCATACTCGATGGGGTCCTCGAGGGTCACGATATTCAGCCTTTCGTTCTTCACCTGGTGGAGCATGGCGTAGAGGCTCGATGTCTTGCCGCTTCCCGTCGGGCCGGTGACGAGGAATATACCCTGGGGGCTCTCCAGCACCCCCTTGAGCCTCTCCCTCTCATGAGCAAAGAGACCGATCTCATCCAGCGTCAGAATCGACGCCTGGGGATCGAGGAGTCTCATGACCACCTTCTCACCGTACTGGGTGGGGAGGGTGGAGACCCGGAGATCGAGCTCCTTATTGTCGAGTATTATCTTGATCCTCCCGTCCTGGGGAAGCCTCCTTTCGGCGATATCCATCTCCGCCATTATCTTTATCCTTGAGACGATAGAGGCCTGCACCCACTTGGGGATCTGAGTAATATCCATCATGAGGCCGTCTATCCTCATGCGGAGTTTAACGATCTTCTTGTGGGGCTCTATGTGGATATCGCTCGCCTTCTTCTCCACGCTGTTTATGATGATAGAGTCCACCATCTTGATGATGGGGGGGGTCTTGCTCTTCTTTATCAACTCGGAAACGTCCTTGCCCGTCTCCACCTCACGGACCACCATGACCGCCTTATCCCTCTCCACATCCTGCATCAGACTATCAAGGGGGAGAGAGAGGTTGTAGTGCTTCTTGATGGCCGTGGTAATCTCCGCTACAGTGGAGATTACCGGACATATCTCGAAGTTCGAGGCAAACCGCAGGTCATTCAGGGCGTAGAGGTTCAGCGGGTCGGACATGGCGATGACAAACTTGTTCTTATCCGTATAGAGGGGCATGATGGTATACTTGAGGGCGAGCCTCTCAGGGACGACCTTTACCGCCTCAGGGTTAATGATGGAATCGAGAGCATCAACATAGGGAAGGTTGAGCTGATAGGCCAGTGTCTGGGCGATATCCTCCTCCTTGGCGAGCCCCCTCTCTACGAGAACGGTTCCGAGCCTCTTCCCCTTCTCTTTTGAGATGTCCTTGAGCGTGGTCTTAAGCTGATTATCTGTAATCAGCCCCGCCTCGACCAGTATCTCACCCAGCTTCTTCGGCTGCATAGGTCACCTTTAAGTAAATCCAGAACTCCCTGTTGCCTTTGCTCCCCCTTATAGGGGACTCACAGAGTCCCTCCACGGCCATGCCGTGCCCCTCCGCGAAGACTCTGATCCGCTCCATGACCATCCGGTGCTTCTCCGGATCACGGACGATCCCCCCCATCCCCCCCGGCCCCCGCCCCACATCAAACTGGGGCGTGATGAGGGGCAGGATACGTCCTTCTCCTTTGAGGAGCTCAGCCACTCCGGGGATGACCTTTTCGAGGGAGATGAAGGAGACATCGATGACCGCCATATCCGCCTGCTCACCAACCTCCCCGTGTTCGAGATACCGAACGTTCCTCCCTTCAAGGGGTACAACCCTCCGGTCGTTCCTCAGCTTCCAGTCGAGGAGGCCTTTCCCCACATCGACGGCATAGACCCTCTGTGCCCCACCCTTCAGGAGACAGTCGGTAAAGCCTCCCGTCGATGAACCGACATCGATAACAACCTTCCCCTCCACATCGATGCCGAAGCGGCTTAGCGCGCCCGCAAGTTTTATCCCCCCTCTGCTTACATAGAGGGGCGTCTCCTTTAACGTTATCTCCGCGTTGATGGGAATGGCGGTGCCGGGCTTATCCACCCGTGCTCCGTTGACCACGACCTTGCCCGCCATAATCAGCGCCCGCCCCCGCTCCCTGCTCTCTACGAGGCCCCTCTCTACAAGCAGCTTATCGACACGTCCCCGCTCTCCCTTTGGCATTTCCCCACCATCTCCCTGACCTTCCCCCCTATACCGCGGCTGTCCAGACCGAGAAGCCCCCTCAGTTCCTGCTGTGACCCGTGTTCAATAAACCGGTCGGGAACCCCCATCCGCCTCACCTCACCCGTTATCCCCCGCTCCTCGAGGAGTTCAAGGACGGCGCTTCCAAAGCCGCCCTGGAGGGCGTTCTCTTCAACGGTTAAGAGCCTGGTCTGCCGTGAGGCAAGGTTTACGATGAGCTCCTCATCGAGGGGCTTTATGAAGCGGCAGTTCACCACCCCTGCAGCAATACCCTCCTCACCCACCGCCTCCGCGGCCTCAAGAGCAGGATAGACCATTGCCCCCGTTGCGAGGATGGTAACATCGTGCCCCTCTCTCAACACCTCAGCCTTCCCGATGGGGAGCTCCTCCATGGGGCGTGTCTCCTCAATCCCCACACAGGTTCCCCGTGGATACCGCACGACCGCGGGGCACCCTGCCCTGACCGCCGTGTAGAGGAGGTGCCGCAGCTCCTCCTCATCCTTGGGGGCCATGATAACGATATTCGGCAGATGACGGAGATAGGAGATATCGAAGAGGCCGTGGTGGGTGGGGCCGTCCTGCCCGACAATCCCCGCCCTGTCGAGTGCGACGACAACAGGGAGGTTCTGGAGACAGACATCGTGCATCATTTCATCATAGGCACGCTGGAGGAAGGTTGAGTATATCCCCGTCACGGGGACAAACCCCTTCTTTGCCAGCCCCGCTGCAAAGGTGACCGCATGCTGCTCCGCTATGCCGACATCAAAGAACCGCTCGGGGAATCTCTCTTCAAATTTTGACAGCCCCGTCCCCTCTGGCATCGCCGCGGTAATGGCAACAACCCTTTCGTCCCCCTCGGCAATCTCCAGGAGGGCCTCACTGAAGGCGTCGGTATAACTCCTCCTCTTCACCCCATCGGGCTTACCGGTCTTTATATTGAAGGGGCCGAGGCCGTGGAATTTCGACGGCTCCTTCTCGGCGAGCCGGTACCCCTTCCCTTTCTTTGTCAGGAGGTGGATGAGGAGGGGCCCTTCCAGGTCCTTGGAGTCGGAAAAGGTGTTGATGAGAGCATTGATATCGTGGCCGTCGATGGGACCGATATAGTGAAAACCGAGCCCTTCAAAGAGCATGCCGGGGGTGAGGAGTGAAACGAGGGAGTCCTCAGCCCTCTTCGCAATGGTCATGAGTCTGTCGCCGACGAGGGGGATGACATTGAGGAAACCCTCGATCTCCCTCTTGAGTTTCGTTGCGAACCTCCCGGTAATCTTCCTGCTGAGGAACGAGGAGAGGGCGCCGACATTCCTTGAGATGCTCATCTCGTTATCGTTGAGTATGACGATGAGGTTCCTCTTGAGATGGCCCGCCTGATTCAGCCCCTCAAAGGCGAGCCCCGCCGTCATCGACACATCCCCGATAATGGCGATGACCTTGCCGGTTTCCCGGCGGAGGTCCCGTGCAACCGTCATCCCGAGGGCGGCGGAGATAGAGGTTGAGGCGTGGCCGACACCGAAGGCGTCATAGGGGCTCTCGGACGGCTTGGGAAATCCACTCATCCCGTGGAGCTGGCGCAGGGTCTTGAACCGCTCCCTCCTCCCGGTGAGTATCTTGTGCGCGTAGGCCTGGTGACCGACATCCCATACGATGTCGTCACGGGCGCCGTCGAAGACATAATGGATCGCTATGGCGAGTTCAACGGCGCCGAGACTGGAGGCGAGGTGTCCCCCCGTCCTTGAGACGGTCTGAAGGATCATCCCCCGTATCTCGGATGCCAAATGGGGGAGCTTCTCCTGCGGCAGCTCTTTTAAATCGTCCGGACTGTTTATCTTATCGATCAGTTTAGCCATTCTCCTTACCTCTTCCTCGCGACAATATACCGTGCAATCCCCCTCAACGGCTCGGCCCTCTCATCAAAACCCTCAAGCGACGACAGCGCCTTCTCAACCAGCTCATCCGCCCGCTCTCTCGACTCTTTCAGGCCAATCACGGAGGGGAAGGTTGCCTTTCCCTTTTTGCTATC
>JBHHXU010000154.1:0-4872 GCA_046757185.1 Thermodesulfobacteriota bacterium | reverse complement strand
GAGAATTTCCGTGGTCGTCCACCCCCAGTCCATCGTCCACTCCATGGTCGAGTATATCGACGGTTCTGTCATTGCCCAGTTGGGGACGGCGGATATGAAGGGGCCTATCGCCTACGCCCTCTCCTATCCGGAGAGGATCGAGGCGGGGGTGGTTCCCCTCGACCTCACAGCGTGCGGGCGGCTTGATTTTTATAAGCCCGACATGAAAAGATTTCCCTGCCTCGGGCTTGCCTACACTGCTCTCGAAGAGGGGGGGACGATGCCGGCCGTACTGAACGGTGCGGACGAGGTGGCGGTAGAGGCATTTCTTAAGGGGGGGATTCCCTTTTCGGGCATCCATGAGGTGGTGGAGCGTGTCATGGACTCACATCGCATTGATGACGCATCGGAACTCGACACCATTCTCGATGCAGACAGGTGGGCGCGAGAGGCGGCATGGAAGATAATAGAGAAGGGGTGCCGTACACCACTCAAGGTGTAACAAAGGTGCCGACAGAAGGAGCTCGATGACGACGATTATATCCTTTATTATAGTTCTCGGGATACTCATCTTTATACATGAGCTCGGCCACTTCATGATGGCCAAGCTGTGCGGTGTGGGAGTGGAGAAGTTCTCCCTCGGCTTCGGGCCGAAGCTGGTAGGGATCAAGCGTGGCGAGACCGAGTACCGGGTCTCCCTCCTCCCCCTTGGAGGGTACGTCAAGATGGTCGGTGAGGCCCCGGGTGAGGAGGTATCAGACGAAGTAAGGGAGAAGTCCTTCACTCACAAGTCGGTGGCGAGGCGAAGCGCAATCGTGGCTTCAGGCCCGATCATGAACCTCCTCCTCATGTTTTGCCTGATGCCCCTCATCTATATGATCGGTGTTCAGGAGCCTGCCTATCTTAGTGAGAAGCCACTCGTCGGCTACGTGGAGAAGGGGAGTCACGCCGAGGAGTCGGGGATCATGAAGGGCGACGTCGTCAGGAGTGTTGAGGGGAGGGGGATTGAGAGGTGGGAACAGCTAAAGACGAGCATTATCTCGAATCCCGGCGCCACCCTCAGACTGGAGGTCGAACGGGCCGGGAAGATTGTTGCAACCGACCTGGACGTCGGTTCATCGCGCCAGACCGGTGAAGGGGTTGCCGGAATTTATCCTCCGATGGAGCCGATCATCGGCGCCCTCTCAAAGGGATACCCTGCGGAGATGGCCGGTGTCAAGAGCGGCGACAGGATAGTCAGAATAGGTGATGCCGAGGTTACCCACTGGGCGGAGGTACAGGAGTTCATACGTGACGCCTCGGATGAGCTGACTATTGTCATCGATAGAGATGGAAGTCTCTTAACGGTTACGGTGAAGCCGAGGTGGAACGAAGAGGCGGGAAGGCATCTCATAGGCATTTCCCTTTTGCAGGACGACTTTATCATCAAACAGTACGGCTTCATCGACGCCGTCGGATACGGCACGAAACGGGCGTGGGAGCTGACTGTCTTTACCTTCATCGTCATCAAGAAGCTCTTTGTCGGCGAGATATCGATGAAGACCCTCGGCGGGCCCATCATGATTGCCCAGGTGGCGGGACAGGCGGCTGAGAGTGGTGTTGCCACCCTCCTCTCCCTCATGGCCTTTTTGAGCCTCCAGCTGGGGATACTCAACCTGCTGCCCATCCCGGTACTCGACGGCGGTCACCTCTTCTTCTTTGGAATCGAGCGTCTGCGGGGAAAACCGGTGAGTGAAAGAGTCATCCTCATATCACAGCAGGTAGGTGTAGCGCTCCTGATCCTCCTGATGGTACTGGTGACCTACAACGATATCCTCCGTGTCTTCGGACGATGAGGGGGAGATGAAGCTGCTGGCCGTCGATGCATCCACCTCCTCGGGGAGTGTTGCCCTCCTTGATGGTGAGGAACTTGTCGCTGAGTTTACCTTCCACGGCGGTGGAAAGCATTCGGAAACCCTCCTGACCGCCATCGGTACGGTCTGCACGATGGGCAGGATCGATGTGAAGGCGGTCGATGCCTTCGCCGTAACGAGAGGCCCCGGCTCCTTTACGGGGCTGAGGGTAGGTATCAGTGTCGTCAAGGGGCTTGCCTGGTCGTCCGACAAACCGGTCATCGGTGTCTCGACCCTCATGTCGCTGGCAATGAATGTTCCCTGCACGGATGGAGCGGTGTGTCCCATCCTCAATGCGAGGAGAGGGGAGATATATGGAGGTTTGTACCGGTGGGATAAGGGGTGCCTTGAGGTGGTACGTGACGACTGTGCCGTGGCGCCGGAGGCGTTCATGGAGAAGGTGGACGGTACTACCCTCTTTCTGGGAGACGGTATTGATGTCTGTGGAGGTTTGATACGAGAGAGATTCGGTGGTGCCCGTCTGGCGCCGCCTTACCTGTGGGATATCCGGGCCTCGAATGTGGGGAGGATAGCCCTGACAAGGGTGACGGAGGGGGTTGGTGCGTCGGAGATACTCCCCCTCTATAAGAGGCGTATGGGGGCATCGACAGGGGTAAGTTGACAAGTCGGAGAGGTTGTATTACTATCACGGAGAATATCCCTGTTTTGTATTTCAATCAATATAGATCAAGTTTTTATTAAAAGAACAGAGAATCTTACACGAGGGGGTAACCATGGGTAACACAACCGAGGAGATTATAGAGCGTCTGATTGAAGAGGATGAGGAGTTCAAAAAGACCTACCGGACTCACCGGGAGTACGACCGGCAGATCAAGAAGCTTGATCAGAAGGTAGGACTGACCCCGTCCGAGCAGATCGAGAGAAAGAGGCTCCAGAAGCTCAAATTGAGCGAGAAGGACAGGATGGAGGCCTTCATATCACATTACAGGAGTATAGAGGGGAGCGGCAGTGAGGAGCGACAGGGTTAAGAAGGGTTCGGAGCGGAGCCCTCACCGGGCGCTCCTCTACGGTACCGGTATATCCCGGCGCGGGATGGGACAGCCCTTTATCGGGATCGCATCGAGTTTTACCGACCTGATAGCCGGTCACATCGGCATGAGGGACCTTGAGCGTTTTATCGAGAAGGGGGTTCACGCGGGAGGCGGCCAGCCCTTCATCTTCGGCATACCGGGCATATGCGACGGTCTTGCCATGGGGCACCGCGGGATGCACTACTCCCTCCCGTTGAGGGAGCTTGTCGCGGACAGTGTTGAGTCGGTGGTTCAGGCCCACAGCCTTGACGGGATCATCCTCCTCACCAATTGTGACAAGATAACCCCCGGGATGCTCATGGCGGCGGCCCGTCTCGATATTCCCGCCATCGTTGTGACTGCCGGCCCCATGTTGACGGGCAGGTACAGGGGGAGGAGGCTCTCCTTCATCAGGAACACCTTTGAGGCGATGGGGAGGTACCGGGCTGGTGAGATTACCAGGAACGAACTCGATGCGTGTGAGGTGGGGGCCTGTCCCGGAGTGGGGAGTTGTCAGGGCCTCTACACGGCGAACACGATGAACTGTCTTACCGAGGCGATGGGGATGAGCCTACCGGGGTGCGGGAGCGCCCTCGCCGTTTCGGCGGAGAAGAGACGGATAGCCTTTGAGAGCGGTGAGCGTATCATCGAGCTGGTGCGCAAGGGGGTGACTCCACGGAAGATACTGACGAGGGCGGCCTTCGATAACGCCATAATGGTCGACCTTGCCCTCGGCGGGTCAAGCAACACGGTACTCCACCTTCTGGCGATAGCCCACGAGGCGGGGGTGAAGCTCCCCCTCGAACGTTTCGACCTCCTCTCCAGAGAGACCTCCCACCTCTCATCACTGGAGCCGGTTGGTGACCACTACATGGAGGACCTCCACTGGGCCGGCGGCGTGCCGGCGGTGCTGCACCGGCTGGGCGACAGGGTAAAGGACAACCCGACCGTGTCGGGGAAACGGATAAAGGCGATTGTGAAGGGGGTCGACTACATCGACGACGAGGTGATACGGCCCAGGGAGAGGGCGTTCCACAAGGAGGGGGGGATCGCCATCCTCCACGGCAATATCGCCCCCCTCGGCGCCGTGGTAAAACAGTCCGGTGTGAGTCAGAAGATGATGCGCTTCACCGGCAGGGCCCGGGTTTTCGATTCCGAGGAGGCGGCGATGAAGGCCATCCTGGGCAAGACTATTAAGAGCGGTGATTGTCTCGTCATCCGTTACGAGGGGCCGAAAGGCGGTCCCGGTATGCGGGAGATGCTTGCACCCACGGCGACCCTCATGGGGCTGGGTCTTGGAGACTCGGTCGCCCTCATAACGGACGGGAGGTTTTCCGGAGGGACGAGGGGACCCTGTGTGGGCCACATCTCTCCCGAGGCGATGGAGGGCGGCCCCATTGCCCTCGTGCAGGAGGGGGACCGGATTGAGCTCAATATACCGGAGAGAAGGATTACCCTGAAAGTGGGCGACGAGAAGCTGGAAAAGCGGAGACAGGGCTGGAGGGCGCCGGAACCGAAGATAACAAGAGGGTGGCTTGCACGGTACGCGAAGGCGGTAACATCCGCCAATACGGGTGCGGTGGTGGTAGCGTAGGACCTCATAAAGGGATTATACGACTATGAGCAGGAAGTTGAGTGGGGCGGAGATATTCATAGAATGTCTCAAGAAAGAGGGGGTTGACACCGTTTTCGGTTACCCCGGCGGCGCCGTCCTCCCCATATACGACGCGCTCTTCAGCTCGTCGCTCCGGCATCTTATCGTCAGGCACGAGCAGGGCGCCGTCCATATGGCGGACGGTTACGCGAGGACGACCGGCAGACCGGGGATCGTCATCGCAACATCCGGCCCCGGCGCCACCAACACGGTAACGGGCATTGCGACGGCCTATATGGACTCCATCCCGATGGTTGTCTTTACGGGGCAGGTCCCGACCGCCCTCATCGGCAACGACGCCTTCCAGGAGGCGGAT
>JBHHXU010000153.1:0-4914 GCA_046757185.1 Thermodesulfobacteriota bacterium | reverse complement strand
CACCCTCCGGCATGATGACCGGAGGGTGTTTTTTCTGTGATAGTGGGATGGTATCTTAGGCGCCGTAAATAAACATGCCGAGTGTGGCTGCCGCCATGACGACAACGTTAAGACCCAAACCGTATATAATCGTATATTTCGTAACCTTCTCCATTGTGAATATCTCCTTTCTCCGTATTTTAAGCAATGTAATGTGTTGTACCAAAGAAAACGACTGCAACGACCAGCACGTTCAAACCTATGCCGAAGAGTGTTGCTATCTTATCCTGTTTAGTCATCGTTTGTACCTCCTTATAGTATGTTCTTATGTCCCCGATTGGACGGACAATCAATTATCTTGATACCCATTATACGGATTAGAGATTAAAGGAAGATTAGAGAATAAGGATAATTTCGAGATGGAAAAAAGTAACGGTTTTGCGAAATGAGAGGAGTGGGCTGGTGTGACTATAGCAGAGGACTCTGATAAAACCGTGAAGGGGGTAAATAAGAGAGCAGTCGATGTTTCAATAGCTGCCTGTTCACATCTTATCTCTTGCTGAGATTCTTTATAGCCGTTTTCGCAACCTCTGCCATATAGGCGGCTCCGACAGCAAAGGCCCTTTCGTCGATGTCAAAGTGGGAGCTGTGTGCCGGCACATTCTCCAGCCCCTCCTTCTGAGCGCCGACCCTTACGAAACAGCCGGGGATCTTTTGCAGATAGAAGGAGAAGTCTTCGCCACCCATATTGATATAGCCGGAGTCAATAACGGCACTGTCGCCGAGGAGTGACCTGAGGACCGATTGCGCGACGCCGGCTTCCCTCTTTGCATTGATAACCGATGGATAACCGCCTGTAATATTCACCTCTACCTGGGCATCATGGAGCAGCCCCGCGGCACTCCCGATACGCTTGATACCGGCAATCACCTGCTCTCTCACATGCAGCTCGGTCGACCGTATGGTGCCCAGCATCCTCGCGCTGTCTGCTATGGCATTCGGAATGGAACCGCCCTCGATCCTTCCGACCGATACGATGAGGGGGTGGGCGGGATTGGTCTCTCTGGAGACGATGGTCTGCAATGACATCACAATGAGACTGGCGACAACAACAGCATCGACTGCGTCGTGAGGCTGCGCGACATGACCCCCCTTGCCTTTTATCGATATTTCAAACCTGTCGGTAAAGGCGGAGATAGCCCCCTCCTGCGCCACCGCTTCACCCACCTTGAAATGCCTGTCCAGATGACATCCGAAGATGGCGCCCACCCCTTCAAGAAGCCCCGACTCCAGTATTTTTTTGGCGCCGGCCCCGCCCTCCTCGGCGGGCTGAAAGACGAGAAGGACCGTCCCCGATTCAAGAGACTCCTTCAGGAGCGTTGCCGCGCCCAGAAGCATGGCCACATGGCCGTCGTGTCCGCAGGCGTGCATGACCCCCGGATTCTCGGAGGCGAATTCGAGCCCCGTCGCCTCGTCAATGGCAACGGCGTCCATGTCCGCCCGGAGGGCCACCACGGGACCGGAACCGTTTTGTGAGTCGATCCTCCCCACCATCCCCGTCTCGCCGATACCGGTGGTCACCTCAATCCCGAGCCTCTTCAACTCCCCCTCGATAAGGCCCGCCGTTTTGTGCTCCTTATAGGCAAGCTCAGGATGGCGGTGTATCTGCCGCCTGATACGCACCATGTCGTCGAACAGTTTTTCAGGAACCAGTTTCATCACGGGACTCCATCACGGTCATTGTACCTTGCTGCTACTATCGCGGCAACTTCCTCCTGGTCAAGTGTGTCGCACTCAACCGTTATCTCGGCATACCTGTTATAGAGAACCTGCCGTTCATTGAACAGCTCACGGAAGGTCTGATCCTTCGCCTTCGCTATCCCCCTTGTCTCAAAATTATGTATCCTCTTTTCAAGCTCCTCGTATTCTACCTTGAGGAACATGACCATCGATATCTTGAGGAGGTGGGCCATCGCAGCTTCGCTGTAGACCGCGCTGCCGCCCGTTGCTATGACGTGGTTTTCAACCTGAAGCTTGAGTATCTCCTCCTCTTCAATCCTTCTCAGGTTGATATGGTCGCTCTCATCGATAATCTGCTGCAGTGACTTGTGGCGGTTTACCTGAATGAGGACGTCGGTATCAATGAAACCGAGAGAGAGATACTTTGCCGCTATGACGCCCACCGTGCTCTTCCCGGCGCCGGGCATACCGATAAGGGTTATATTGGACTTCATGAAAATGGTTGTGTGTCTGATTGATAATCGTCTGGCCGGGAATAGAGTGCTTTTACGCAAGGACCCTACCCAGCAATTGCTCCATATATCCTTTTCACATCAGTTCCATGTTCCATTCTCAAACCTAACCGATGAGGTGAGCGACCGGGTTTACGGCGCGCAACAGAGTAAACCCGGTCCAGCTCAACCGCTTAGGGTATTCACAATTATTGTATTTCAGATAAGAGTTTAGGGTTTGTGACAAGTTTTCTCACACCGTGCGCATGATCTTCTTCAAAGACGTTGCCCTTACACCATTCGCTTAAAGTGTTGATGTCAATTTTGGCACATTTTGGCCGAACACTCCATGTAACTTGAAAAGGTGAACATTTCTGTTCTGAATACTTTGGACCTGTTGTAGACCCTAAAAATTCAACAGGTTTGCCAGTATCCGTTGGCAAAGCCTTTGCCTGGTGTAAACCTTTCACAATGTTGCCATCATAAGACAGATCATTAAAGTTGATAGCTGATGAGTCATTGACCACGGTGAATACCTGGGTCTCTACACGCAGGTTTGGGTTGCTACATTTGTCTGACAAACAAGAGCCCAATCCTTTACCAGGATTCACGTCACAAGAACTATACACCCAATGCACCTCGACAGTATCTCCTGAATGTACACCCGCACATTTGTTTTTCGCGGGTTCCGCAAGCTCTTTCTTGGTTAGCGACTTACTGTCGTTACATTGATAGCCACCACCATGCCCATGATCACCATCGCCGGCGTAGATTGAGAAGTCTTTCGCTTTGTGTTCCGCGTTAACATGGAAATGAATATTGCAGAGGTTCATATCTTTAAAAGTTGGCGCAAGTGAGAAGATACGCTTATTCTCACCAGCTCGATTATCGATATTCCTTGGAGTTTGTGGACCGTAACCTACACAAGCCTCTCCTGATGGAGCATGTTCCCCCGCCATGGTGGTTGCCGAAAACAACCCCACAACCAAAACGATACAAATCTGAACTACTATTCCTGGTTTCATCGACCATTCCCCCTTTCAGTTGGTGTTAATGAACATTATGATTGGCCATTGTCGGCCTGATACCCGCAGAATCGAACCGCCTTATCGCTATGGCTCTCACTCCTTCCAGAGCTCCACGTTTATCTTCTTTCCATTCTTCTTATGAAAAAGCTCTTTCACCACCACGTACTTCTCACCATCACTCTTTACGTAGTAGTCGATATCGTACACATCACCGCCCGCTTTAAAGTCGGCGCACGATACATAGAGGTCGCCTTTCTTCTTTACGCCGGAATGGATGTAGTCAAACTCAGCCTTTATCCCCTGTATATCGTAAGTTCCGCCACCCTTATCTATCTTGGCATCAATATAGATACGCATCGCCTCCTGCACCGCCACTTTGTCAACCCCGCCGGCCTCGCTGCTACAAGCGCCATTAATGGTAATAAAGAGGACCACAATAAGTAGAACGTATCGCATTTGCATCCCCTCCTTCCTTAACATGTTGTTAATCCTGTTCACAGGTTGAGTTGGTCTGCTTCATTAACGCCATGTCCAAGGTCAAGGTCCGGTCCATCAATTGGCCCCTCCGCTTCTCTCTTTGCCTGTTAAATGCTGTCCATTCTCTCTGTTATTAAATGTGGGCTTCTTTTGCCATGTATTACGGCAAGAACAATTATTAATACTATCTCCGTGTAGTAAGTCCTGTCAACTGCAAATGCGTGGAACCACTTTTCCCTTAAAGGGCTACTCGGAACCGCCCCCCCTCGCCCCTTGCCCGGTATTACTGAAAGTGCGGACTCAAGGGTCTTGAATCGTGAAAAGCATTTAGGAGACATCCATATTCAAAGAGGCGTCTCTCAGTAGTTGAAAATCCGCGTCCACGATATCATCGTGCTTTTTGGTTATTTACAGATAGATATTAAGGTCATACTGGAGGACTACTCACCCCTCGCCTTCAATGCTCTGCAGCGTCGCATTAAGAGGAATATATGAGGGGGCAACAGTTATGCGAGGATAACCAGCTTTTTCTTGACACCCCCGGATAAAAGTAATAAGTTGCCACTAGTATACCCGCCAAGCCTCTGCTTTGTATGCTCAATCCCGGCGGGTTTTTCATTATTCAGTGATGAGCAACGTGAGGCACGGCAATCCTCCAATGACCTTCCGTGAGCTTGCAGGAATAGCTGGAGGGCGCATAAAACAACACTATACTCAACAACAGGTTTGAAAATCAGGAGATTCCCGATGACCCAGGTGAAGGTCTGTCCCGAATGTAACGCTGAATACTTTGCGCACATCGTCGAGTGTGCAGGGTGCGGTGTCCTTCTTAAATTACCTGAAGAGCTTCAAGAGATGCAGGAGCGCCAGCGGCGGTTTGAGGAGGAAGAGGCTCAGAACGGTGTCGCCATCAAGGAGGGTGCAAAGGGCCTGATATTTGAGCTTCACCACGTACTTATCGAAAAGGGGTATCCGTGCCGTGTTATACCGTCACCGGGCGCTACGCCGGGGAAATGCGGAGAGACATTCCTGCTCATCGTGCCGGAAGAGGAGGCTGCATCCGCCGCACAATGCCTGAAAGAGCATAGTCACGAGATGCACCCGGAATTAAAACAGTCTGAGGAACTTGCAGAGCAGGGGAGATGTCCTGCCTGCGGCTTTGATGTGGGCGCCGACGCCAAAGAGTGTCCCGATTGCGG
>JBHHXU010000152.1:0-4915 GCA_046757185.1 Thermodesulfobacteriota bacterium | reverse complement strand
AGTCGGAGAGTCTCATCACCATAGAGGACATCAACCCACAGGCCCCGACACACCTCCTGGTCATCCCGAAGGAGCACTACACCACACTCCTCGACTGTACGGATGAAAATATCCTCGGTGAGATGCTCGGCACGGCGAACAGGCTCGCCACTGTGCACGGATTCGGCGAGCGGGGGTTCAGGACGGTTGTTAACACCAATAAGGAGGGTGGACAGGTCGTCCGTCACCTCCACATGCACATCCTGGCGGGAAGACCCCTCTCAGGCGGGATGGGGTGAGGTCCTCCTCTGCCGGACGGCTTCGAAGAGGGCAACAGCCCCCGCAACGGAGGCGTTCAGGGAGGAGACGTCCCCCGCCAGTGGAATTGAGAGTAGAGCATCGCACCGCTCCCTTACGAGCCTCCTCATCCCTCCGCCCTCGCTGCCGATGACGACGGCAAGATCGCCACTCAGGTCGGCGGAGTAGATGTCGTGAGGGGCGTCCGCTTCGATGCCGACCACCCAGATACCGTTCTCTTCCAGCCGCTCAAGGGTTGTGGCAATATTGGTCACCTGCGCTACCGGTGTCACCTCAGCGGCGCCGGCGGATGCCTTGACCGCAGCAGGGGTTACTCCCGCGGCCCTCCTCTTCGGTATAATGACGCCGTCAACGCCGGCCCCGTTACCACTCCTGATGAGTGCCCCCAGGTTCTGCGGGTCCTGTATGCCGTCGAGGACGAGGATAAGCCTCTTCCCCTCTCGGCGGGCGCCGGCAGCGAGTATCTCCTCCAGGGAGGAGTAGTGAAAATCGGCCACCAGGGCCGCCACCCCCTGGTGCTTCTCCGTGCCGGTGAGCCTCTCCACCTCCCGTCGATGGAGGTGTTCCCACGGGATATCAACCCTACTGAGCGCCTCCACCACCTCACCTGCCGCCCAGCCGCGCCTCCCCTCGGCAATGAAGACCCGCTCAACTGAATCGGGAGCGGCCCGTATTGCCTCCAGGACGGGGTTGATCCCGTAGATGATACGGCTCACACCGCTCTCTCCATCTCGGCAAGAATCTCCTCCGCTACCCTGACCGGCTCCTCCGACAGCCGTATCGGCCTGCCAATAACAATATAGTCGCTCCCCGCCCCTATCGCCTCTGCCGGTGTCGTGGCCCGCCTCTGGTCATCGGCACCAGAGCCTGCCGGTCTGATCCCGGGTGTGAGGATGGCAAAATCGTCTCCCAGCCGCTCCCTGACGGGGCGTACCTCCTGGCCATGCCCGCCCTCTTTGCGAGGGCGGCAAGCTCCACCACCCGCTCTCCGACGGGGCCGGCTATTCCGACCTCCTCAAGATCACTCTCTCCCAGACTCGTAAGGAGGGTAACGGCAAGGAGGAGCGGCCTCTCTCTTCCCTCCGCCTCACACCCCTCACGGACGACCGTGGCGACCCGCTCCATCATCCTGTAACCGCCGGTGGCATGGAGATTGACTATCCTGACGCCGAGACGGGCCGCGTTCATTGCCGCCATCGCCGCGGTGTTGGGAATATCGTGGAACTTGAGATCGAGGAATACCTCCCCCCCCTCATCGTGAACGGCCCGCACTGCATCGGGGCCGTAAGCGGTAAAGAGCTCCTTCCCGACCTTGAACATCCCGACACGGTTCCTGAGGAGTTTAACCCACCTCCTCGCCTCCTCGACGGTCGATAGGTCGAGGGCAAATATGAGCCGCTCTCGCGGTGATAGTTTTCTATTCATGCTCATTGTTCTCTTCCTCTATCAGCTTCTGTTCAAAGGAACGGGCCTTTTCCCTCTTTTCCCACAACCTGTAGAGCTCGATCAGGTGGCTGTATATCTCGACTCTGCCGGCTCTTTCATCGGACGGCACACGTGTGAGCGCCTCGAGGAGGCTCACTTCGGCCTTATCGTACTCCCCTTTTCCGGTATAGACCACAGCGAGGGTATCGAGGTATATATGCCGTCTCGGAGGGTCGAGCTCAAGGGCCCTCAAGACGTGCCGCTCGGCACGGTCGTGGTCACCCATCCCCAGATAGGCCCAGCTCAGGTTGTTGTGGAGAGGACCGCTGGAGGGCACCCTTTCAAGGGCCTTTATGAAGACCCCCTCCGCCTGCCGGTACATCCCCCTCGTGAGATAGAGGTTGCCGAGACCGAGATAGGATGCCATACTTTCCGGGTCAAGCTCAAGGGCGATTGTGTACTCCCTCTCGGCGAGGTTGTACTTGCCTTTCTCCGCGTAGATGGCCGCCAGATCTCGATGCTCCGATGCGCTCAGTGGGTCGTGGTGAAGAATAACCTTCGGGAGACTGCAACCGGCCAGTAAGACGAAGAGAGTCATCATAAGGGCGAGTGCCGTGCAGCGGCTCACAATGTTACATGTGTGCACTCTACCCTTCTCCCTGCACACCCGGCGACACACTGCGAGGCAGAATGAGGAGGGTGGCGAAGTCTGTCCTCCCCCAGACACGTTCCAGTCTTCTGTATGAAAAAGGTTGCTCCCTCTTCCGCCCTGAATGGGCGATAACATGCCCGGCAGCATCATCATACCCGATCGCCACGACATAGTGTCCCCGGGGGGCGAGGGCATAACCGAGATTGAAGAAGAGGATAACCGGTCTCCCGAGGGCGAGTTGCTCCTTCAGGTCGTCCATACCGCCGTTGTAGTAGGTAGCATTAAAACCACGCCCCTTTGCGTAGAGGAGCATATCAATGGGGAGCGTCCCTTTCAGGTCGGGCAGGTAGGCCTCATCGGCGATGTCCTGCCGGTCTATGGTGAGCCCGTAGTAGCTCAGTACTGCGGCGAGGGAAGCCGGACCGCACTGGTGCTTCTCCTGGGGAAAGAAGGGAACGCCCTCGATAGAGGCGCTGTTCTCTGCCTCGATGGTTCCCCCAGGCCTCTCCGTGGAGAGGGAGGTGCAGCCGATAAGGAAAAAAGCGAGAGTGAAAAAGGGGGGGGAAAGGTGGAGCAGGAGGGAGAAGTGATGGCGTAAGTCGCCCCTCCCCCTATGTTTCAATGCATCAATCGCGCATCCCTCACTTGATGATGATCTTATGGTCCGTCATATGGAGAAGTACCATGATGAGTATCGCTATGATGAGGAGTCCAATGACAACGCCGACGGCATCACCACCGGGGTAGAGGGTATCGAGTCTGGCAGCGAAGCCGTGGAGCTCCTGGTCTGAGAGCCTGTCGATCCTCGATTTCACCTCATCAACCGAGAGCCCCAGCTCCGATAACCGCTGACTGACCATCCTGTTCTCCAGGACCCTCTGGACAGTCGCGCTATCTCCACTCCTGGAGAGGGTCTCCTCATTCGTCTGGACAATGTAGGCTAGCGAGTCGGCAGGGGCACTGGTCATTATCAGGCAGGCTACGGCACAATAGACGGCGATGTGCTTCAGACAAGAGAGCCTTCTCACGATAGGCATGGCTTACCTCCTGGTATACGGTTTGTTACCCAACCAACATGTCCTGTCTTTCTCAGGCTCTTTCGCCGCCGGAGAGGACAGGCAACCGGACAGCACTATATGACAAAAACGGCCCCCTGTCAATACGGACCGCGCACCTCCCCCTGCTATACACCAACCGGAGTCAGTGAGGCGTACTTTGCTATCAGCTTCTTTTTCCCGAAGGTAGCAAAAGTGACGGTGAGCTTTGCCGTCTCACCGGACCCCTCGCACCGCTCTATCCTGCCGAGACCAAAAGAGGGGTGACGTACCCGCATCCCCCTGCGCCAGAGGGAACCCTCATGCCACTCATCCGCCTGGCTCTCTTCCATCGTATAGTACGGCTCGTCACTCGATTGACCCTGAGGGGCTGTCTCTTGTGGAAAGCCAAACATATCGTTCTCTATCGTCAGGAGTTCCTGGTCTATCTCATCGATAAATCGTGACTGTGCCTGGAAGCGGTACTCGCCAAAGAGGTTACGCCGCCTCGCACAGGAGAGGAAGAGCCGCTCCATCGCCCGAGTCATCCCCACATAACAGAGCCTCCTCTCCTCCTCCATCTCATCGCTATCATCCTGGCTCCTCGAGTGGGGGAAGAGACCCTCCTCCATCCCCACGATAAAGACCAGCGGGAATTCAAGCCCCTTCGCGGAGTGGAGCGTCATGAGGGTGATGCGGTTGTGTCTGTCTTCAAAGCTGTCTATATCACTGATGAGCGCCACCTGATCCAGGAAATCGATGAGGCTTGGCCCTTCCCTCGATGCTTCAAAATCCTTTATCGCCGCTACCAGCTCGTGGAGGTTCTCCACCCTCGACTCCGCCTCATCGCTCCCCTCCTTTTCCCACATCTCCAGATAACCGCTCTCTTTCAGGAGCTGGAGGCAGAGCTCGCTCGGTCTCATTTTTTCTCTCTCCCTGTGGAGCCTCTCGACAAGCTCCACGAAGGGGGCTACCTTCGTCCGTGAGAGGATATCCCGTCGCACTGCCTCCTTCAGCCCATCGTAAAGGGAGGCGCCCCTCTCTCCGGCGATGGCCGAGACCCTCTCCAGCGAGGTTTTTCCAAAACCCCGGAGCGGCGTATTAATGACCCTCAAAAGGCTAAGGGAGTCGTGGGGGTTGGCCGCCACCTTGAGGTAGGCGACGGCATCCTTTATCTCCTTCCTTTCATAGAACCTGAGCCCTCCGACAATCGAGTAGGGCATGCCGTTCCTGATAAAGTACTCCTCCAGCACGCGAGACTGCGCATTGGTACGATAGAAGACGGCAAAGTCCCGGTAGCTCCGTGACGGATCCTCCGTAATCGATTGAAGTATCCTCCCTGCAACGATCTCTGCCTCGTGATGTTCATCCCGTGCCATCTCAAAGACCACCTTTTCACCGGCAGGATTCTCCGTCCAGAGCGACTTCTCTATCCTCCTGCTGTTGTTTTGCACCACCGAGTTGGCGGCGGCGAGGATGTTCCCCGTCGAGCGGTAGTTCTGCTCCA
>JBHHXU010000151.1:0-4935 GCA_046757185.1 Thermodesulfobacteriota bacterium | reverse complement strand
GCAATGCGCTCCACCCCGCTTTCTGGTGAATCCAAGGAAGTGGTACTAAAACTCATACAAAAACTTCCTAAAAGATGAGGAAGAGAAGGCTATTAGAAGGCCTTTGGTTACATCACAGGAACAGATGATTAAGCGTTTTGAAAGGAGGCTCTCTAAATGTCAGCTATAGGAGAATACCACGACCGGCTTGCCCACCCACCGACATTGAGGAAATCACTGGCGTTATCACGTATATTGAGCGGCCCCTGGATATTCATTATATCGCTATTTCTTTGCAGCCTGGCCATCCCAAAAGAAACCCTTGGAGGATCGGATTTCTCGAATCCTCAGGTGGTCTCAAGCAGGGGGCTCGGCACATTCCTGGCTAACGCATTCCCGACCAACCCGATGATAAAGGGCATGAACGAGTTAAAGGTCGCCCCCGGCATATTTAATTACGATATAGACGGAAGGGAAGGCGGGGAGCAATGTGATGCTGATCAATGTAGTAAACTTATTCAGACTGAGGATGGCAAGGGGCTGGCCCTGTCCCTGACCCACGCGTTTGGCCCACACTTCGGCGTAGGGATAACAGGGGCGTACATAGATGCCGAAGGTGAGATCGGAGCCGGCGCAACAGGGCCGACTGATACCCCAACCCTCGGTCAGACCGATTCCAGGTTATATTCAGGGCCAATAGAGGAGAGCGGTGTTGTCGTCGGGCTCGGTATGATCCTGGACCCCTTCTCAGACCCGGACGGAACCAGGCTTCCTTTCACCCTTGGTCTTTCTTACACGAACCTCTCACTGGAGTGGGACGTCCCGTTCATATATACAACAGGGTCAAGGACAGGGGACCGTGGGCAGGAGGTCGGGAGCTTGGAATACTCCTCCCTTGGTGCATACGCAGCACTCTCATTCCAGTTCAATACCGGTCCATTCAGGTGGTCGACCTATAGTTTCGCCAGCAGGGGTTTTCAAATCCCTAAGTACGACTGGACCCAAAGAGATCTTGATACGGGTGAGTCGGTAAGTGTGCGTAAATCTGGCCATTGGGATACCTCTTGGGTCTTTGGTTTCGGCATACCTGTCACCTATCGTCCGTGGGGTCTAAGCTTCAATTATGTGGCTCATCACCCTGGGGATTGGGCGGCAAAGGCCTTGACCGCCTACATACTGTCATGGTCAAAGAAGTGGTAATTTTAGACAACTCCCGGTAGTTCTGTATGTTGGGTTGCGCTTGATCTAAATAACGAATACAGCACTAGTAAGGAGACCACTCTCTATAGTAATCCTCAGCAAGAGTGAAGATAAGCAGATACTAAATAGCAAGGGAACATTTGGGGAGAAGAATCCCTGGAAAATACAAAATATTTTTTATCGAGGAGAGGCCTATTTTTTTCTCGCATCTTTGCTTGATATATGTTAACTGTGCACCCCACGGGGTGGTGTGGGTTATAACAACCAAGAAAAAACTTAATGAGGAGGACAAAAGATGACAAAGGATGAGCTCGTAGGAAGGATAGCAGGTGACGCTGCAATATCTAAGAAGGAGGCTGAGACGGCACTGAAAGCGGTAACATCCGGTATCTCCGACGCACTTGTGCAGGGTGACAGCGTGACTCTTGTTGGGTTCGGCACCTTCAGCGTATCCCAGAGATCTGCCAGGACGGGAAGGAATCCCCAGACCGGCGAGACGATACAGATACCGGCAAGCAGGGGGGTAAAATTCAAGGCGGGACAGGCGCTCAAAAGCGCGGTGAAGTAACTTACTACCATTCAATTTGACTAATAAAGGGCAGGTTTATCCCTGCCCTTTATTAGTCGGTGTATCGGCAGACTGTCATACCGGCCCCTCTCGGCAGACAGGATTTGCGGGTGAAACGACCCGATGATGACCCGCTCCTCTATTCTCTACAACATCTCAAGTCCCGGTCACTGCAACACCCTGGCGCACAACGATACGTTAACGATAATCTGTTTGTAGCCACTCCTCCCGTTATATGCCGCCCACTCATTTTATTTCCTTCCACTATTCAACGCCTCTTGACAACGGTGAATAATGGAATAAAATAGTGAGTACGGGTGGGAGATGATCCTGAAAAATCTTAATTCCACAAGGAGATGAGTACGATGGCTCAAAGACGGTGGCGTTGCGTTGACTGCGGTTACATTCATGAGGGGGAAGAACCTCCTGAGTTCTGTCCCGAGTGTTACTCCCCAAGAGATGCCTTTGTCGAGGTGACAGGTGAAGAGGGTTGACGAGGAGAGTTCCCCGGTTGTCCGTGAGATAAAGGGGCTCATCGAGGAGAAAGGGCGAATTCCCTTTGAGGAGTTCATGGAACGGACCCTCTACTCGCCGCAGGGAGGGTACTACTCGTCGAAGGTGGATATCTGGGGGAGGGAGGGGGACTACCTCACGAGTGTTGATATTAGTCCCCTTTTCGGGAGGGTCCTGGCGAAGCAGGTTCATGAGATGTGGTCGCTTATCGGCCGCCCCCTTAATTTCCACCTTATCGAGGTAGGGGCGGGGAGGGGTGACCTCTCATCAACCATCCTGAAGGCGGTGGACGAAGAGTATCCCGACCTCTCTGCTGCTCTCTCCCTTATACTGATTGATAGCACTCCCGCCCTCTCGGTGGAGGAGGGTGAGAGGGTTGTACACCACAACCGGATTGAGGATATCTCAGGAGAGGTTACCGGAGTCATCCTCTCCAACGAACTTCTCGATGCCTTCCCCGTTCATATCGTAATACAGGAGGGGGAGCATCTGAAAGAGGTCTATGTCGCATGCGAAGGGAGTGAGTTTGTTGAAGTCTGCGACAAACCATCAACCCCCCGTCTCCAGGAGTATCTCACCAGAGCAGGCGTGACCCTTCAGAGGGGACAGCGGCTTGAGGTAAACCTTCGGGCCCTCGACTGGATAGAGAGGGCGGGAAGGCTCCTCAAAAAGGGGTTTGTTGTTACCATAGATTACGGTTATCCGGCGAGGGAGTATTTTCTCCCCAGAAGGGGGGGGCATCTCCTCTGCCACTATCGCCACACCGTCAATGAGGAGCCGTACCGGAGGGTGGGCCGCCAGGACATAACGAGCCATATTGACTTTTCAGCCCTTGCCCTCTACGGGCGTCGTTCCGGCCTTGAGGTAGCCGGTTTTACCACCCAGCTCAATTACCTCATTGGAATGGGGCTCCTTGAGGAGCTTGAAGAAGTGAAGGTGTTCGATGAAGGGGGAATAGGGTCAATCGTGAAGAACCAGGGGATAAAGAGGCTCATAATGCCGGGCGGGATGGGCGATATCTTCAAGGTGCTGGTACAGAGCAAGGGGGTAGAGGTATCCAAACTTGCCGGGTTTAGCTTTAAGGATTTAAAGGAGGTTTTATGTTAGAGGACGATAAGCAGTCCGGTCCTGAGTGGTCGGTCGATGAGTGGACGGACGAGTGGACCATCCACGTGGGCAGGGCGTACGCCTGTGAGGTGTGCGGGAACATGGTGATGGTGACAAAGGGGGGGATTGGCGTTCTGGAACCGGCCTGTTGCGGCAGAGATATGAGGGAGGTTAAGAAGCCCGATGAGATCAGGTAACACTCTTGGAAATGTCTATCGGTGTCCCGTATGTGGAGCGGAGCTCTCTGTCATCAGAGCGGGCGGAGGGCGCCTGGCGCCCGTCTGCTGTAACCGGCGGATGGAACTCCTCGAGAGGGTGAATAAGGTTTACCTGTGCTCTATCTGTCACTGTGAAGTAATGCACATTGTGGAGGGAGGGGGGAGTCTTTCTCCCAACTGCTGCAACCAGCCGATGAAGAAAAAGGTCGTGGAGAGTGCCCTACCATGAATGAACAGTACTGTTATTTCATTTACCATAAGGTGCACAGCACTCGACTATGAGAGGAGGAGGTTTTATGGGAGAAGAAAAGAAGGCGCATGTCTGTACCATCTGCGGGAGGAAATCGGACGCAACCATCTGCCACGCCTGTGAGGAAAAGATACGAGGGGAGGCGCTGGAGAAGAAAAAGGACGTCGATAAGGCGGGAAGGACCGGTAGCGGACGTAAGTAAAAGATTCGGAGAGTATACTTTCGCTCGCGATATAAGACCGTTAGCAGAGCGCTGTCCCATATGACTGGAACAATGCTCTGGCTCGCAATGTACACTCTTAAAAAACCTCGATAATAGGATGACAATCTACGATGTTATCGTTGTAGGGATGGGGCCGGGCGGCTCGACCGCCGCCCGGAAACTTGCCTCACGTGGCTTTGCGGTGCTGGGAATCGATAAGGCACTCTTCCCCCGGTACAAGTCGTGCGGCGGGTGTGTCTCCGCAAAGGTGGATTCCTTGAGCGACCTCGATTTTTCGAGTGTTGTCGAGGGAACGGTTCACACCATAACCTTTACCTACAAGTTCGGGAGGCCCCTGGAGATTTCATCCAACTCTCCGGTGGGGTACAACGTGATGCGGGACAGGTTCGATACCCTGCTGCTGGAAAAGGCCCGGTCGAGCGGCGCAGAGGTGATCGAAGGGGTCAGGGTGAAGGGGGTACGGGAGGAGGACGGCGTTGTGACCGTCTCGACCGATTCCGGGAAGCGCTACTCAGGGCGATACCTGGTAGGCGCCGACGGCGCAGGAGGGGTGATCGGGAGGGAGTATTTCGGACTCAAACCGAAGGAGTGCGCTATCTCCATGACCGCCGAGGTGCCGATAGACGGAGCGGAGAAGGGGCGTTTCAACGGAGGGCTCTATGTCGATTTCGGGAGTGTCCCCTACGGTTACAGCTGGATATTCCCCAAGGAGGAGTGCCTCTCTATCGGGTTTGCAGTTGAAGCCGAACGAGCCAAGGGTGGCGTAAGGCGTTTTCTTAACGAACTCGCCACTTCTCACGAGGTACTCAGAGGGCTTAATATAGAGGAGTCAGTGGGATGGTCGATACCACTATACTATAGCTCAAAACAGAGTGTC
>JBHHXU010000150.1:0-4938 GCA_046757185.1 Thermodesulfobacteriota bacterium | reverse complement strand
CATTGATGAAAGTGAGTCCTGCTTTCTTATAAAAAGGGGGCGCCATCGCCTGGCGGGTGGTTTCCAACCCCATGACGTACACTGTTCTCTCCCCGCACCTCAAACTCAAGGTTGCCCGTTCTCCCTTTTCCTGGGAGAACAGTTCTCCCAATGCGTGCCCTTCACATTGAAAAGGGGGCAGTTCACTATTCTGAGGAGTACCCTGCCCCCCGACCGAAGGATGATGAGGCCCTCATACGTGTCCTCGTTGCCGGCATCTGTAACACGGATCTTGAGATTATCAAGGGGTATATGGGGTTTCACGGCATTCCCGGCCATGAATTCGTCGGAATTATTGAGGAGTGTGGTGAAAGGGACCTCATTGGTAAGCGCATCATCGGCGAAATAAACACAGGGTGTGGCTCCTGTGATTATTGCCTCGGTGGAATGAAGAATCACTGCCCCCGTCGCAGTGTCCTCGGTATCCTCAACAAAGACGGGGCCTTTGCCGACCACCTTACTCTCCCGGCAAGCAATCTCCACCCTATTCCCGATTCAATAAAAGATGAGGAGGCGATCTTTGTAGAGCCCCTCGCCGCCGCCTGTGAGGTTCTTGAACAGGTCGCGGTCGGGGCCGATGAGAGGGTCTGCGTCCTCGGAGACGGGAAGCTGGGGCTTCTCGTCGGACAGGTGCTCGCCGCAACCGGATGTAATCTCGTTGTCGCGGGAAGACACCGGGAGAAACTCGCCATCCTCAAAGAAAGGGGGATCGGGACGACTACAGGGTCTGACTTTAATAAAGAGGAGTTCGATGTCGTCGTTGACTGTACCGGTTCTTCATCGGGGCTCGAAACCGCCCTTCGGATTGTGGAGCCGAGGGGCAAGGTCGTTCTCAAAACAACGGTTGCCGAAAGGGGGAAAGTCGATCTCAATCAGGTGGTCATAAACGAGATATCCATCATCGGCTCCCGGTGCGGCCCCTTTCCCCCCGCAATAGATGCTCTGGAGAACGGGTCGGTCGATGTACGACCCCTCATAAGCACGACCTTTCCCCTGGAGGAGGGTCTCGATGCCCTCTCCCACGCGTCACAGAAGGGTGTGCTGAAGGTCATCCTGAAGATGGTATGACCAATTCCCTTGCACCCCTCTCCTTCCATGAATCGGTTACAGTTATGAGGGTTTCATCGAGTTTTGCCGAGTGCTCCATTCTCTTCCCACGCTTTTCAACTACACCCCTCTTGACAGCCTCAAAACCGATGCACCCGAGCGACATGAGGAGTGAGATGAGCATGACCCCTATCGTCATCGGCAGCAACTGAGGACGATTTATTAAAGCTTACACGGTTTTCTACCTAATCCTAAAACTCCTTCTACCACAGAGGGCACAGAGAAATCTATTTATACTAGCATAACTCTATCTACCCCCGTCTCGCAAAATCAAAACTGTTGATGTCCTTGATTGTGTAACTAACAGGCGGCGAATAGGGCAGGATGATATTGGTTTTGAAAGTGCTCAGCAAACTATGCACTTCACCACAAATCTCCACTTCGGGTATAGCCACGGTTTTAGTGCTGTTTTACTCGCACTTCTGTTATAATCCCTCACCATGAAGGAGGAGGCAAAGAAGACAACCGAAGGGCTTGTCGAACGCTTTCACCGGAACCTCGATGTCTACAAGGGGTCGGGCTACAACGAGACCCAGGTGCGCCGTGAGTTCATAGACCCCTTCTTTGACGCCCTCGGATGGGATGTCGCGAACAGGGCCGGTTACGCCGAGCAGTACAAGGATGTCGTCCACGAGGACTCCGTCAAGGTCGGCGTTTCACTCAAGGCTCCCGACTACTCATTCCGGATCGGCGGTCAGCGAAAGTTCTTCCTCGAGGCGAAGAGGCCGTCCGTAAGCCTGAAGGATGAGGCAAGCCCCGCCTATCAGCTCCGCCGCTACGCGTGGAGCGCCAAGCTACCCCTCTCCATCCTCACCGACTTTGAAGAACTGGCCGTCTATGACTGCCGCCTCAAACCGGCCCCAAAGGACAGGGTGAGCGCAGGCCGGATTGCCTACTACACCTATGACAACTATATCGATGAATTTGACGGCATCTACGATGTCTTCTCCAAGGAGGCCGTCCTCAAGGGGAGCTTTGACCGGTATGTCGTATCATCAAAGGGGAAGCGGGGGACGGGGGAGGTAGACAGGGAGTTTCTCAAAGAGATAGAGTCGTGGCGGGACTCCCTCGCCCGAAACCTCGCCGTAAGAAACCGGAACCTCACCATCCATGAGCTCAACTTCGCAGTCCAGCACACCATCGACCGGATAATCTTCCTGAGGATCTGTGAGGACAGGGGGATTGAGAATTACGGCAGGCTTCAGGGCCTCGTAAACGGTCAGAACGTCTACCGGCGGCTCCTCCAGCTCTTCAACGAGGCCGACACCAGATACAACAGCGGCCTCTTCGACTTCAAGGCCGACACCCTGAGCCACACCCTCGTGGTAGACGACAGGATCCTCAAGACGATTATCGAGAACCTCTACTACCCAAACTCACCCTACGAGTTCTCCGTCCTCGGCGCCGACATCCTCGGCAATGTCTACGAACAGTTCCTCGGAAAGGTCATACGGCTGACCGCCGGCCATCAGGCAAAGGTAGAGGAGAAGCCGGAGGTAAAGAAGGCCGGAGGCGTCTACTACACCCCCCGCTATATCGTTGAATACATCGTGAAGAGTACCGTCGGGAAACTCCTCGGAGAGTCGGGGAACGGAGGTCGGGGGACGGCTTACAGTAAAGGAGGCACACCAAATGACGATTCAGACATATCGGGATCTGGAAGTCTGGCAGGAAGCAATGTCTCTGACAACAGAGGTGTACCATCTGACTCGCTCATATCCCAGAGAGGAGACCTACGGACTGACCAGCCAGACTCAACGGGCGGCGGTCTCGGTACCGGCAAATATAGCGGAAGGACACAGCCGGAAGTCGAGAAAAGAGTTTCATCATCATGTCTCCATAGCAAGGGGTTCACTGGCGGAGTTGGAGACACACCTATTGCTCGCTCATCGTCTGGAGTACCTGACACGGCAAGAGATGGAAAAAGTATGGGAGATGGCACAGAGAGTGGGGCGTCTGGTCAACGGGCTCCTTCGTTCACTGAAAGAAACAGACCGACCCCCGATACCCGACGCCTGACCCCCAACAGGGTTGCCAAACTGAAAGTCCTCGATCCCGCCTGCGGCTCCGGCTCTTTTCTTTTAGGAGCCTACCAGTACCTCCTTGACTGGCATCTCGCGTGGTACAGGGAGAACAACCCGGAGAAACACGCAAAGGGGAAGAGGCCCGTCGTCTACCGGGGCTCAGGCGGCGAGTGGCGGTTGACCACGCAGGAGAAGAAGAGGATACTCCTGACCAACATCTACGGCGTGGATATCGACCGTCAGGCGGTGGAGGTGACAAAGCTCTCGCTCCTCCTCAAGGTGCTGGAGGATGAGAACCAGGAGACCCTCGGTACAACCCTCTCCCTCTTCAAGGAGAGGGCTCTCCCCGATCTCAGGAACAACATAAAGTGCGGCAACTCCCTCATTGGCCCCGACTTCTACGACCAGATGGAGCTCGGCCTCGGCGATGACGAGATCAGACGGATCAACGTCTTCGACTGGAACGATGACGAAAGAGGTTTTGGGGAGATAATGAAAAATGGCGGCTTCGATGCGGTGATCGGAAATCCGCCGTATGTGCGTCAGGAGATATTCGGAGAGTTCAAGCCGTATTTGCAGAGTCACTACAAGACATGGCATGGCTCAGGCGATCTTTATGTCTACTTCATCGAGAAGGCCGTATCGCTCCTGAAGGAGGATGGCCACTTCAGCTACATCGTTGCAAACAAATGGATGCGAGCGAACTACGGGGAGTCGCTTCGGCGATGGATGAAAGAGCAGGCGATTGAGGAGATTATCGACTTCGGCGACCTCCCTGTTTTTCAGAAAGCGACGACCTACCCCTGCATCCTGCGCATCAGCAGGGGCAAGGCCCGTATCCGCCCAACCTTCCTTGCGACAAAGGTCAAGACCCTCGACTTCCGGGATCTTCAAGAGTATGTCGATGAACACAGCCATGAGGTTTCACGGGCAGCGCTCGATGACAGCGGTTGGTCCCTTGCCACTGAGAAGGAAGAGGCTCTCCTCTCAAAAATCAGGACAACCGGAGTGCCACTGGATGAGTATGTCGAAGGAATGATATTTTACGGCATCAAGACGGGGCTGAACGCAGCCTTTGTCATAGACAGGGAAACAAGGGATAGACTGATTGCCGAAGAGCCGAAGAGTCAAGAGTTGATAAAGCCTTTCCTCATGGGACGCGACATTAAACGTTATGCAATAACCAATGAAGGACGTTATCTAATCCTAATACCGAAGGGGTGGACAAGAGAACAGTCCGGCGGTGCATCAAACGCATGGAGATGGTTCAGCGAAAATTATCCTGCTATTGCGAACCATCTTCTGCCTTTCAGGGAAAAGGCTGAAAAGCGGTACGACAAGGGTGAGTATTGGTGGGAGTTGAGAGCGTGTGAATATTATAAGGAGTTTGAAAAACCGAAAATCATCATACCTTCCATAGTAAAAAGCGCATCGTATACTTACGATGATAAGTGTTTCTACTCAAATGACAAGACCTCCATTATTGCTATAGGTGACAAATACCTTTTAGGACTACTGAATTCAAAAGTTTTGGATTACTTCATACACAGCATTGCTTCAACGAAGCAGGGAGGTTATTTGAATACAAACCAATGTATGTTTCCATCCTCCCTATCCGCACCATCGACTTCGACAACCCTGCCGAAAAAGCACAGCATGATAAGGTGGTCTCCCTCGTTGACCGGATGCTCGACCTCAACAAGAAACTCCAGAAGGCAAAAATCGCCCACGAAAGAGAACTCCTCGAACGGCAGATAAAAGCCACCGA